>CACZTH010000041.1 GCA_902784035.1 uncultured Eubacteriales bacterium | reverse complement strand
TTGGCGACCAAGACGAGGCTCGAACTCGTGACCTCCAGCGTGACAGGCTGGCATTCTAACCAACTGAACTACTTGGCCGGATCTACGGATTGGTGGGCGTAACAGGGTTCGAACCTATGACCCCCTGCTTGTAAGGCAGGTGCTCTCCCAGCTGAGCTATACGCCCGAAAAAGTAGCGGCGAGTGGAGTCGAACCACCGACCTTCCGGGTATGAACCGGACGCTCTAGCCAACTAAGCTACACCGCCATACGCAAGACGAAAATCATTGCATGAACTACTATACCAAAGTGAACTCCCCTTGTCAACGTCTTTTTTACCTGCTTTCACCCGATAATTTACGGTGACTTAACGATGGAAAGGGGACGGGAAAAAGGCTGCCGCCGGGGCTCGCGGCAGCCTTTCCTACGGGTCACAGCTCGCAGGCGACCAGGTCCTCGAAGGTCTGCCGGCGGACCGCCAGCCTGGCCGTTCCCTCATGGAGCATGACCAGGGCGGGCCGGGGTACCCGGTTGTAGTTCATGCTCATGGCGTAGTTATAGGCGCCGGTGGTCAGGACGGCGATGATGTCGCCCCGCCGGGGCTTCGCGATCTGGATCTCTTCCGCGATCCGATCCCCGCTCTCGCAGCAGCGGCCGGCGATGGTGCAGGTGAAGTCAGCGGCCTGATCCGCGTGTGAGGCGTTCAGGACGGTATAAGCCGACTTATAGAGGGCGTAGCGGGGGTTGTCCGTCATGCCGCCGTCCACCGTTACATAGTCCCGATACCCTTCGACAGTCTTAATGCCGCCTGTCGTATAGAGGGTGACGCCCGCGTCCGCCACAATGCTCCGGCCGGGCTCCATAAGGATGACCGGCATGGGGATGCCCGCCTGGGCGCAGCCCTTCCGCAGGTGGTCCGAGATCTCCCGGATATTGCCCGCGATGTCCACTTCCGGGTCGGATTCGACATACCGGACGCCGAAGCCGCCGCCTATATTGAAGATCCGGGCAGTATAATCCAGTTTCTCTTTCATTTCCTTCGCGAAGCGGATCAGGATATCGGCCTGGTCGCAGAAGGAATCACTTTCGAAGATCTGGGAGCCGATGTGGCTGTGGAAGCCGAAAAGCTCCAGGTTTTCCTGGGCCATGGCCTCTTCCACGAACCGGGCGGCCTGCCCGGTCTCGATGGGTACGCCGAACTGGGAATCCACCCGGCCCGTGTTGATGGCCTCCAATGTATGGGGATCCAGGCCCACAGTGACCCGGAGCAGGATCTTCTGATGGACCCCCTGGCGGCCAGCCTCCGCGTTCAGCGCCCGGAGCTCGTTGGGGTTGTCCACGATGAAGAAGCCGACCCGGCTCCGAAGGCCATAGGCGATGTCCTCGTCGGTCTTATTGGTTCCGTGGAAGTAAAGTTTCCCGGCAGGGAAGCCGGCGGCCAGCGCGGTATAGATCTCGCCCGGGGAAACCACGTCGGCGGACAGGCCCTCCGAGTCGACCACCGGGTAGATCCCTTTGAAACAAAGGGCTTTCCCCGCGTACAGCGGTACGGACCCTTCAGGGAAATATTTCCGCATGGCCTCTACATAGGTCCGGCAGTGGGCCCGCACCCTGTCCTCGTCCAGGAGGTACAGAGGGGTGCCATATTCCGCCGCCAGGTCGACGGTATCCAGACCGGCGACTTCGAGGTGGCCTCGGTCATTAACGGAAAGGTTGTCATAGAGCATGGAAGAAGGATCCTTTCTGACCGCGGGGGAGGGAGGGACAAAGGACGTCCCGTCACTCGCTCAGCAGGTCGTTCATGTCATAGCGGCCGGCGGGCTTGTTCACCAGGAACTTCGCGGCATCCACCGCGCCGTCGGCGAAGAGGGCCCGGTCCAGGGCCTCGTGCTTGATGGTGATGGTCTGGGTATTCGTGCCCAGGAAGACCTCATGGGTGCCCACGATGTTGCCCATCCGGAGGGAGGCTACGCCGATCTCCTGGGGCTCCCGCTTGTGGTGGCCGGATCTGCCGGTCAGAATCTCCGCGCCCGGCCTGGCCTTCTTCGCGGCTTCCGCCAGCATGAGGGCGGTGCCGCTGGGGGCGTCCAGCTTCCGGTTGTGGTGGATCTCCAGCACTTCGATGTCACTCCCGCGGAACTTGGAGGCGGCCTCCTCCACCAGACGGGCGACCAGGGCCACGCCCACGCTCATATTCGCGGACTGGAATAGGGGGATCTGTCCAGACGCCTGCTGGATCAGGTCCAGTTCTTCAGGCGTCTGGCCGGTCGTGCAGAGGACCAGAGGCAGCTTTCGGCTGACGCAGTCATCCAGGAGAAGCCTGGTCCCGTCATGATGGGAGAAGTCGATGACACAGTCCGCTTCTCCCGGGAAGTCATGGATGGAAGGAAAGGTCCCATCCAGGCCGCTCCGGTCTACCCGGGCGGCCAGGGTCAGGTCAGGATCCTTCTCGACCGCTTCCGTGACCAGCCGGCCCATGTGGCCCAGGGCGCCATATACGATGATCCGGACGCTCATTACAGGAGCCCCACATTCTTCATGGCCTGGATCAGGAAGTCATGATGCTCTTCGCTGATGGGATAGAGGGGCGAACGGAGATAGTTTTCGCCGTAGCCCAGGGCGCTGACCGCCGCCTTGACGGGGATGGGATTTACCTCGCAGAACAGGGCCCGGATCAGCTCCATGTACTTGAGCTGGAGCTCGCAGGCGCCCTTCACGTCGCCGTTCAGGTACTTCATGACCATGTCGTGGGTCTCCTTCGGACAGACATTGGCCAGAACAGAAACGACACCCTGGCCGCCGACGGACAGGAGGGGGACGATCTGGTCATCATTGCCGGAATAGAGGGTAAGGTCATCGCCCACCAGAGCCATGGTTTCCACGATCTTGGAAATGTTGCTGTTGGCCTCCTTCGTGGCCACGATGTTCTCATGCTTGGCCAGTTCGGCGTAGGTGGCGGGTTCCACATTACAGCCGGTCCGGGAGGGGACATTGTAGATCATTACGGGGACGGTGCTGGCGTCCGCGTACTCATAGTACATCTTGATGAGACCGTTCTGGGTCGCTTTATTATAGTAGGGGGTCACCACCAGGACGCCGTCGACGCCCATTTCGCAGGCGGCCTTCGTCAGCTGAAGGCCATAGTCCGTGTGGTTGGAGCCGGTGCCGGCGATAACGGGGACCCGGCCCGCCGTCCGGTCGACCACGAACCGGATGCACTCCTTATGCTCTTCGTCGGTCAGGGTCGGGCCTTCGCCGGTGGTGGCGGCCACGATCAGGGCATCGATCCCGGATTCGATCTGCCAGTCGACGAAGCGGCCAAAGGTTTCGTAATCAACGCCATGCTCGTTCATGGGGGTGATGAGGGCGGTACCAGCGCCGGTGAAAATTCTCTTCTTCATGATTGAACCTCCTATAGTTCTTCATCGGGTAAAATGAGCTATTGAGATGGTCCGACAAGAACAAAACAAAGGCAGCAGTCGTGGAACTGCTGCCTGAACTCATCCAAAGCATCGGCGAATAACCTTTCAATGCCAAAACGAAGGAATGTTCTTATCCAGGATAGCGCTCCGCAATATTCTTGCGACAGTCGGCAAGATCTTATTCCTGCCGCCCAGCCCGGGAATCGCTGCAGCGAGGCCTGAGCTTCGGCGCCCCTGCCTTTCACCTCTCCATCCTGCAGGACTGAAGAGAGGCTACTCATCATCAGGCGCATCCTCTATCTCAATTTATGTTCATTATAGGCTGCTTTCCCACACATGTCAAGGCATTTTTTGTGATTTTTCACAAGCGAGGGCCCGCGGTTGAATTCGCGCCGCGTGGGCGGTAAAATATCTGCTGTACGAATGAGCATCAGGGCAGAACAGTTACCAGGAGGCTTTTGGATATGAAGAAGCGAATGAAAGTGAAGGGGCCCTTCCGGAAGACGAAGATCGTCTGCACCATCGGGCCCGCCTGTAATAATGAGAAGACCCTGCGCGCCATGTTCCGGGCGGGCATGAACGTCGGCCGGTTTAATTTCTCCCACGGGACCTATGAGGACCATGATCGGAACATCACGCTCTTTCGAAAGGTTCGGGATGAGCTGGGAATCTCGGCGGCGGTCCTCCTGGATACGAAGGGGCCTGAGATCCGGCTGAAGAAATTCAGGGACGGCGGCTGTGAGCTCCTGCCTCACAGTGACTTCACCCTGACGACCCGGGAGGTGGAGGGGACTTCAGAAATCGCCTCCATTACCTATGAGGGGCTTCCCGGGGACGTGAAACCCGGGGACACCATTCTCATCGATGACGGGAAGATCATGCTGAAGGTAGAAGCGGTCAGCGGCACGGACATCCTGACGAAGGTGAGCCGGGGCGGGGAGATTAAGGATCATAAGGGGATCAATGTGCCGAATGTTCACCTGACTCTGCCCTACCTTTCCAAACAGGATAAGAACGACCTTCTGTTCGGCATCGAGTACAGCGTAGATTTCGTGGCGGCCTCTTTCGCCAGGAGCGGGGAGGATATGCGGGAGCTCCGCGCCTTCCTGGATGCGAACGGGGGCGGGGATATTAAGATCCTGGCGAAGATCGAAAACAACCAGGGCATCGAGAATTTCGAGGAGATCCTGAAGATCGCGGACGGAATCATGATCGCCAGGGGCGATATGGGCGTGGAGGTCCAGTATGAGCGGCTCCCCTGGATTCAGAAGAGACTGACCAGACGCTGTGTCCAGTCCGGAAAGACGGTCATCACAGCGACTCAGATGCTGGAATCCATGATCACCAGCCCGGTTCCCACCCGGGCGGAGGTGACCGACGTGGCGAACGCGGTTTTCGACGGTACGTCGGCGGTCATGCTGTCGGCGGAGACGGCTGCCGGCAGTTACCCGGTTCAGGCGGTCGGGGCCATGGCTAAGATTGCCCTCCAGGCGGAACAGGACGCGGCGACAGTCCTGAAGAACGAGGTGGTCTGGCATGAGATGGACGTGAGTGACATCACCAATGCTGTCGGCCACGCGGCCTGCACCCTGGCTGAGGATGTCCACGCTGCGGCGGTGGTCGCTGTGACTCAGTCCGGCTTCACGGCCAGAAGGACCGCCAAGTTCCGGCCCCGGGTCCCCATCATCGGGGCGACGCCTGTGGAGAAGACCTACCACCAGCTCTCTCTGGAATGGGGGGTCTGGCCCCTTCGAACGGAGGAGAAGGAACGGATTCTGGAGCTTTTCCACAGCTGTGTGGAGGGCGTGGTTGACGCCGGCATGGCGGCGAAGGGAAGCAGGCTGGTCATCACGGCCGGGGTGCCCATCGGCAGGTCCGGGGACACCAACATGATCCGGGTCATGGAAGCGTGAGTGAGCATTCGGCTTTTCATAGATGTAAAGAAAGAAAAAATGACGGAGAGGATGGCAAAAAAAGGCCGCGGCATTTCTGCCGCGGCCCGGAGCCTGCACGATTAGCCTTCACCGGAGGGGTCCATCATTTCGTCATACGCAGCGAATATGGCGTCCTTCATACGAGTCCGCATTTCCGTTGTGAGAGGATGAGCGATGTCTCTAAAGTCACCTTCTCTCGTCTTTCGGCTGGGCATCGCGATGAACAGACCGTTCTGACCGGAAATGATCTTAATGTCATGTACGACGAACTCGTCGTCGAACGTGACGGAAGCAACGGCCTTAATCTTATTATCGCTGCTGATACGGTGGATCCGAACATCTGTGATCTTCATATGCTTGCCACCTTTCCGCTTTTTGGTTACTTATAATTATAGTCAATTAATTTGAACAATGCAAGAAATTCCGGAGCCGGAAAAGGCTGAATTTTACTTTTTCCGGGATAGGGGCGAATGTAAAGTTTATTTATGATATAATGAACGGGCCATGATGTTTCAAGGCCTTCGGCCTGCATCCGGCAGAAAACAGGAGGAACTTCGGATGATCGATCTTACACAGCATAGAAATATCCATTGCATTGGTATCGGGGGGATTGGCCTTTCCGCGATCGCGGAGATTCTGATCTCCAGAGGCTATCATGTTTCCGGTTCGGATATGAAGCAATCGGACATCACAGACCACCTGGCCAGGCTGGGGGCGAAGATCAGCTTCGGGCACCGGGCGGAGAACGTGGACCAGGCGGATCTCGTGGTTTATTCGGCGGCCATCGCGGATACCAACCCTGAGATGATGAGGGCGAAGGATCTGGGCATTCCCCTGGTTCCCAGGGCAGGTGTCCTGGGAACGCTGATGAGCGAGTACGGCACCAGCATCGCGGTAAGCGGGACCCATGGAAAGACCACGACCACGTCGATGATTTCCCTGATCCTCGAGAACGCCGAGAAGGATCCTACCATCCTGGTGGGAGGTGAGTTGGCGGAAATCGGCGGGAACGTTCAGGTCGGCAATGGGGATTATTTTGTCACAGAAGCCTGTGAGTACCGGGACAGCTTTCTGAACCTCCGGCCGAAGATGGAGATCATCCTGAACATCGATTCCGACCACCTGGACTATTTCAAGGACATCGAGCATATCGTCCAGTCCTTCGATAAGTTCGCGGGATTCGTGCCCGCGGAGGGCTGCATCATCGCCTACGACGCGAACCCCTTCGTGAAGAGAATCCTGGCCGGCAGGCAGAACATCATCACCTATGGGTATAATGAGAATTCCAGCTACTGGGCCTCGGATGTTTCCTTCGAGGACGGGATGCCCCGTTTTCATGTCCATCATGATGGCGAGGACCTGGGCGAGATCCGTCTTCATGTGCCCGGTGAGCATAATATCCTGAACGCGCTGGCGGCCACCGCCTGCTGCCGTGAACTCGGGATCCCCATGGCCACCATCGCGGAGACGCTGGATAAGTATACCGGTCTCCAGCGCCGGTTCGATATGAAGGGCGTTTTCGGGCCTGGCGTGAAGCTGGTGGATGATTACGCCCATCATCCGACGGAGATTCGGGCGACCCTGGCCGCGGCGGATAAGCTCCCCCACCACAAGCTGTGGGTGGTGTTCCAGCCCCATACCTATACCAGAACCCTGGCTCTGTTCGACCGGTTCGCGGACGCCTTCGAGAAGGCGGATGTGATCATCCTGGCGGACATCTACGCGGCCAGAGAGAAGGACATTTATAATATTTCTTCTGAGAAACTGGCGAACGCCATCCAGAAAGAGCATCCGGATAAGGATGTCCATTACTTCAGCGATTTCGCGGAGATCGCGGATTTCGTCCGCTCTCACGTGGAAGAGGGCGATCTGGTGATCACCATGGGCGCTGGCGATGTCTATAAGGTCGGTGATATGATCCTGGAGAAAGAGAACGGGAAGGCATGACACTGGAAGAATACAGAAAGAAGGAAGAGGCCAGGATCCGGCGGGCGGAGGCTCTGCTGGAGGCGGGCGTGATCGTGGAAGACATCCATACCCTTTACATCGAGGAGGGCGTGGTGGTAGAAGCGGGCGCTTATCTGGGGCCCTGTGTCACCCTGAGGGGGAAGACAGTGATCCGGGCGGGCGCCTACATCGGGCAGAATTCCAGGATTGAGGATTCTGAAGTGGGGGAGGATACCCATGTGGAGAGCTCCGTCATTCTGGAGAGCAGGATCGGCAGCGGCTCCAACATCGGGCCATTCGCTTACCTCCGGCCCCATTCCGTGATAGGGGACGGCTGTAAGATCGGCGATTTCGTTGAAGTGAAGAATTCCAATTTCGGAGACGGTTCCAAGTCCGCTCACCTGACGTATATCGGCGACGCGGATGTGGGAGAGAATGTCAATCTCGGCTGCGGCGTGGTCTTCGTGAATTATGACGGAAGGGAGAAGCATCGGGCCACGGTCGGAAACGGCGTTTTCGTCGGCTGCAACGCCAATCTCGTCTCTCCTGTCACCGTGGGAGACGGCGCCTATGTCGCCGCCGGCAGCACCGTCACGGAGGATATCCCAGAGGACGCATTGGGCATTGCCCGTTCCCGCCAGACCAACCTCGAAGGCTGGGCGGCGAAAAAAGGCTTATACAGGAAATAGGTACAGGAGGTATCTGGCATGAAAAACGGTTCATTCTCTGAGTACAGGCTGTTTACGGGGAATTCCCACCCGGAGCTCGCGGAAGAGATCGCTTCCATCATGGGTCAGCCCCTGGGTAAGAGCACAGTCACGAAGTTCAGCGACGGCGAGATTTCGGTCAGTGTGTGGGAGTCGGTCCGTGGACGGGATACGTACATCATCCAGTCCACCTGTGATCCGGTGAACGATAATCTGATGGAGCTCCTGATCATGATCGACGCCATGAAGAGGGCGTCCGCCGGCAGGATCAACGCGGTCATCCCCTATTACGGCTATGCCCGTCAGGACCGGAAGGCCAAGGCGAGAGATCCCATTTCGGCTAAACTGGTGGCCAATCTTCTGATGGCGGCCGGCGCGGACCGGGTTCTGTCCATGGACCTCCATGCCAGTCAGATCCAGGGGTATTTCGATATCCCTGTGGACCATCTGGTGGGCATGCCTATCCTGGCGAAATATTTTAAGGAGAAGAACCTGGAGGACCTGGTCGTGGTCTCCCCGGATCACGGCAGCGTGACCCGGGCGCGGAACATGGCGGAGTACATGGACTGCCCCATTGCCATCGTGGACAAGCGCCGGCCGGAGCCGAATAAGAGTGAGATCATGCATATCATCGGAGACATCGAGGGGAAGAACTGCATCATCATCGATGATATGATCGATACGGCGGGCACCATCACGAATGCCGCCAATGCCCTGAAGAAGCTGGGCGCGAAGAGCGTCCTGGCCGGCGCCACCCACCCGGTTCTGTCGGGTCCCGCCATCAGCCGGCTGGAGGAGTCCGCCATTTCCGAGCTGGTCCTCCTGAACACCCTCCCTATCCCGCCGGAGAAGCGGATCGAGAAGATGACGGTCCTTTCCGTGGCGCCCATTTTCGCGGAGGCCATTACCCGGGTCTTCACGAACGGATCCATCAGCAAACTGTTTGACTAGGAGTTCCATGTACGTGATCTGCGGCCTGGGGAATCCGGGCAGGAAATATGAACATACCCGCCATAACGTGGGCTTCGGCGCCCTGGACAGACTGGCGGAGGAGGTCGGGACCAGCGGAAGCCGGTCCCGCTTCCATGCGGAGGTCCGGGAGGGCCGGATCGGCGCGGAGCGCGTCATCCTGATGAAGCCCACCACCTACATGAACCTGAGCGGCCAGGCCGTTCGGGAAGCCGTTCATTTCTATAAAGTGGATCCCCGTCATCTCCTGGTGATTTATGATGATTTCGATATCCCCCTGGGGACCCTCCGGATCAGGAAGTTCGGAAGCGCGGGGACCCATAACGGCATGCGGTCTGTCGTCCAGGAACTGGGGACAGACCGGTTCCCCCGGATCCGGATCGGGACCGGGCGAAAGGAGAAGGGAGATCTGATCGATTTCGTGGTGGGCCAGGTCTCGCGGGAAGAGCGGGAAATCCTCCAGGCGATGGAGCGGGAGGCGGCGGACGCCGCCAGGCTGGCGGTAGAAGAAGGCGTGGACCTGGCTATGAACAGGTTCAATAAGAAGAGCAGGTAGAGCATGAGGAATCGCGGGATCATCGGCATATCTGGAGTGACAGACAGCCGGACCGCTCTGGTGATGTCCCGCATCATCCAGGAAAGAGCGGACAGAACACTGATCATCACAGCCAGCGAGGCGCGGGCCGTCCGGCTGGCTGATGATCTTTCTTTTTTTCTCCATAAAGACGTGGTGGCCATGCCGGAGGAAGACCGGCTGTTCCTGTCTTTCGACGCCAGGGATCAGGACCGGCTCATGGCCAGGCTGAGGGGCCTGAACGCCCTGACCGAACAGGCTGACTGCGTGGTCGTCGCGCCCGCGTCCGCCGCGGTGAAGAAGGTCATGCCTCACCGGCAGTTCTCCGGTGAGAACGTGACACTCACCTATGGGGAGGAGGCGGACCCGGAGCAGGTTAAGGAGAAGCTGACCGCCTTAGGCTACGAGCGGATGGCCATGGTGGAGAGCCGGGGAGAATTCAGTCTCCGGGGCGGAATCCTGGACGTTTTCCCGCCGGAGGGGGACCGGCCTTACCGGATCGAGTTTTTCGACACGGAAGTGGATTCGATCCGGACCTTCGACATCGATACCCAGCGGTCCCTCGAGAAGATGAAAACCGTGAAGATCACCCCCGCCCAGCAGGTACTGGCGGATAAGGAAGTCTTCCGCCGGGCGGAGGAAAGCGTCCGCAGGGCCTATTCTCAGCAGGCGGCCAGGCTGGAGAAACAGGGGCCGGAGTGGCGGGAGGCGGCGGAGAACCTGAAGAAACGCCGGGACACCCTGTGTGAGTACATCGCGGACGTATCGAACATTCAGCTTCTGGAGAGCTACCTCCAGTATTTCTATCCCGCCTATGAATATCTCTGGGATTACCTGGAGGACGGCTGTCTGATGATCGATGACCCGGACCGGACCATGGAGGCCCTGTCCGCCCGGGAGAAGGAGCAGAAGGAGGACTTCGCGGTCCTGCTGGAGCGGGGCCAGGCGGTTCCGAAGGACGGGAGCCTGATCAGCGGCCCTCAGGATCTGAGGAAGGCCTACGCCCACCAGCCCCTCTGGCTCTTCACCCCCTTTCCCAAGCCGGTCAAGGGGGTCGATACCTATCAGGAGACCCGGGATTACCGGAGCCGGCCCATGACCCTGTTCGGCGGTAAGATGGACCTCTTCGCCAGCGAGCTGAAGCGTTACCTGGACCGGGGCTACCGGGTGACCATCGCCGGATCCTCTTCGGAGCGGATCCGGAACATCCAGGAATTTCTGGAGGATCAGAAGATCGATGGCCGGGCCGCCTTCGTTAAAGGCCGGCTGTCTCAGGGCATGGACTTCCCGGAGGAGAAGGTCTGCTACATCACAGACGGCGACATCTTCGGGACCCAGGCCCGGCGGAAGCGGCGGAAGAAGCCGACCGGCGGCCAGGCCCTGGAGAATTTCACCGATCTGAAGAAGGGCGATTATGTGGTCCATGAAAACCATGGAATCGGCAAGTTCCTCGGCATCGAGCAGCTGAAGATCCAGGGCGAGCAGAAGGATTATCTGAAGATTAAATACGCCGGCAGCGACCTCCTCTATGTGCCGGCCGAGCAGTTCGACATCGTTCAGAAATATATCGGCGCGGAGGGAGCCGTGCCCCGGCTGAACAAGCTGTCGGGTGAAGAGTGGAAGCAGACAAAGGCGAGGGCGAGGGCGGCCATCGCGGAGATGACCGACGAGCTGATCGACCTCTACGCCCGGCGGGAAATGAAGAAGGGGTACGCCTTCAGCCCGGACACCCCCTGGCAGCGGGAGTTCGAGGAGGAGTTCCCCTATGAGGAGACAGAGGATCAGCTCCGCTGTGTCCGGGAGATTAAGAAGGACATGGAAGCTCCCCGGGCCATGGACAGACTGTTGTGCGGGGACGTAGGCTTCGGAAAGACAGAGGTGGCCGCCCGGGCTATCTTCAAGTGTTTGACGGAGGGGAAACAGGCGGCGCTCCTGGTGCCCACCACCCTCCTGGCCAACCAGCATTATTTCACGCTGAAGGACCGGTTCAGCAAGTTCCCGCTGAAAGTGGAGATGCTGTCCCGCTTCCGGTCAGAGCAGGAGCAGAAGCAGATCCTGGCCCAGCTGGCGGCGGGGGACATCGACCTTATCATCGGGACCCACCGGCTCCTGTCGAAGGATGTGAAATATAAGGACCTGGGGCTCCTGGTCGTGGACGAGGAGCAGCGGTTCGGCGTCGCCCATAAGGAGAAGATCAAGCAGCTGAAGGAGAATGTGGACGTCCTGACCCTGTCGGCCACTCCGATCCCCCGGACCCTGAACATGAGCCTGACCGGGATTAAGGATATGAGCGTCATCGAAGAACCGCCGGAAGAACGTTACCCGGTCCAGACCTATGTCATGGAGCAGAACGACGCCATGATCCAGGAGGCTGTGCTGCGGGAGATGGACCGGGGAGGCCAGGTCTTCGTGGTCTATAACCGGGTGAACGGGATCGCGAAGATCGCGGCCCACATCCAGGAGCTGGTGCCGGAGGCCAGGGTCTGTGTCGGGCACGGCCGGATGAGTGAGCAGAAATTAGAAGATATGATGCTGTCATTCGTGGACGGCCAGTATGATGTGCTGGTGGCCACCACCATCATCGAGTCCGGGATTGACATCCCTAATGCCAATACGCTGATCGTCCTGGACGCGGACCGGTTCGGCCTGGCCCAGCTCTATCAGCTCCGGGGCAGGGTGGGGCGGTCCAATCGGATGGCCTACGCCTATCTCATGTATCAGCGGGATAAGGTCCTGACCGAGGTGGCCGAGAAGCGGCTCCGGGCCATCCGGGAATTCACGGAGTTCGGTTCTGGCTTCAAGGTCGCCATGCGGGACCTTCAGATCCGGGGGGCCGGCAACCTTCTGGGCAGCGAGCAGAGCGGCCATATGATGAACATCGGCTATGAGCTCTACTGTAAATTGGTGAACGACGCCGTGAAGCGGCTTCAGGGAGAACAGGTCACGGACGCCCCGGAGGAGGCCCAGGTGGAACTGGCGGTGTCCGCCAATATTCCGGACTGGTACATTCAGGATGAAGGCGTTAAGATACAGGTATATAAAAAAATCGCCGCGGTGCGCACTCAGAAGGATGAGGACAACATCTATGAAGAGCTGGTGGACCGGTTCGGCGATGTGCCGAAGGAGACCATGAACCTGGTGAAGGCCGCCCGGATCCGCGGCCTGTCGGAGAGGCTCTCCGTCTCACGGATCAGTGAGCAGGGCCGGTTCGTCGTCACCGAATTCGCGGAAAAGAACGCCCTCACCGCCATGGGGATCCTGAAGGTGAACGACGCCTTCGGGCGGACCGCGCTGATTCACGGGGGCGTGAAGCCAATTATCCGGATTCCCCTGCGTCCGAGGCAGAAACTGGACGATGTGATCCGGCTGCTGGGCGCGGTGGAGGAGGGGAAAAACATGAAAGCCTGCTAAGTAAAAGTCAAGTGTAATTCACAAGAATTTGGAGGGATGAAAATGAGCACAACAAACCAGACTGTCTTC
>CACZTH010000040.1 GCA_902784035.1 uncultured Eubacteriales bacterium | reverse complement strand
GCGGCGACGGACCAGGTCCCCAACCTGATCGGGAAATATTACAGCTCGGATACGGAGCAGCTCCTGAAGGATAATGGCTTCGTCCTGGGGACTGTTTCCCACGCGAAGAGCGATGAGTATGAGAAGGGGCAGATCATCAGTCAGACGCCTGAGGCAGGATCGGAAGCGGAGAAGGGCACGAGTGTGGACATCACTGTTTGCACCGGCAGCGCCACAGAGCAGGTTCAGGTCCCGACCCTGACTGGTCTTACCTTAGCGCAGGCTCAGGCCAAGCTGTCCGCGGTCGGTCTCAAGCTGGGGAAGGTAGACTATGTGGAGAGCAACGTCTACGGCAAGGGCTATGTCATGTGGCAGCAGTATGACGCGGGAACCGACCTGGAGAAGGGGAAGACGGTGGACATCCAGATCAGTAAGGGTGCCGCCTCCACTGAGCCGGGCGGATCCGGCGGTTCCGGCAGCGGCGGATCCGGCTCCGGTTCCGGATCAGGTTCCGGCTCCGGCAATTCCGGCAGCGGCAGCTCTGATTCCGGCTCCGGCTCTTCCAGCAGTGACGAAAACTGAGATGGAACGTCTGAAGGGCAGGATCATCCGCGGCGTGGGCGGCTTCTATTACGTGGACACCCCGGAGGGCGTCCTGGAAGCCCATGGAAGGGGGAACCTGAAGCGGGGCGGCCTTCTCATGGTGGGAGACCTGGTGGAGGTGACGAACGCTCCGGCGGGCTGTGTGATTGAGCGGATTCTCCCCAGGACCAGTGAATTCCGGCGCCCGCCCATCGCCAACTGCGATCTGCTGCTGGTCACTTCCGCGGTGAGGAACCCGGCCCCGAATCTGGACCTTCTGGACCGTTTCCTGGTCATGGCCCAGGCGGCGGGGGTGGAGTCTCTCCTCTGTCTGACGAAGGTGGACCTGGCCACAGAAGAGGAATGTGAGGCGCTGACAGACCGGTTCCGCGGCGCGGCGCCCACGCTCCTGATCAGCGCGAGGGAGGGGCGGGGCGTCGATCAGCTCCGCGCGCTTCTCACGGACCGGCGGGCGGCTTTCGCCGGTCCCTCCGGAGTTGGGAAATCCACCCTGACCAATCTGCTGGTCCCCGGGGCAGCCATGGAGACCGGCGGGGTCAGCGACAAGACCAGGCGGGGCCGTCATACTACCCGGCATGTGGAGATTTTCCGGATCCCGGGAGGCGGCCTCCTCTATGACACCCCCGGCTTCACCTCCTTCGACCTGACCGGCCTTCTTCCGGAGGAGCTTGCCCAGTACCTTCCGGATTTTCAGCCCTGCCTGGGCGGCTGTCGTTTCGATGACTGCCGGCACCTGAAGGAGCCGGGCTGCGCCGTTCGTCAGGCTGTAGAAGAGGGAAGGATCCATCCGGACCGTTACGCGTCCTATGTCCGGATGTTTGAGGATCTGAAGAAACAGCAGGATATGAAATGGAGGTAAGCTTTTGAGCAGTAAACTGGCGCCGTCGATCCTTTCGGCGGATTTCTCTAAACTGGGGGACCAGGCCCTGGAAGCCACGCGCGCGGGGGCTGATTACCTTCACATCGATGTGATGGATGGCCATTTTGTCCCTAACATCAGCTTCGGCGCCGCGGTCATGAAATCCCTGGACCCTCTGGAAACGGCTCCCTATGACGTCCACCTCATGATCGAGGATCCGGACCGGTACCTGGGAGACTTCGTGACCGAGAACACCGCCTTCATCACTGTCCACCAGGAGGCCTGTGTCCACCTGGACAGGACGCTGGACCATATCCGGTCCTATGGCGTGGCTCCCGGCGTCGCCCTGAACCCCGCCACTCCCCTCGGCATGATTGAGCATGTTCTGGATCAGGTGGGCCTGGTGCTGATCATGAGCGTGAATCCCGGCTTCGGCGGTCAGCATCTGATCCCCTATACCCTGGATA
This sequence comes from uncultured Eubacteriales bacterium, assembly GCA_902784035.1. Lineage (GTDB taxonomy): Bacteria > Bacillota > Clostridia > Peptostreptococcales > Anaerovoracaceae > Aminicella. Next base: position 2,453 of record CACZTH010000040.1, on the reverse strand, counting down.
AGATCCGGAAGCTCAGGGATTATCGGGCGAAGAAGGGCCTGGATTTCCAGATCGAGATCGATGGCGGCGTGAAGGCTGATAACTGCGAGGCGGTCGCTGACGCCGGCGCGGACATCCTGGTGGCAGGCTCCGCGGTTTTCGGGAGAGACGGGATCACGGACCGTGTGAAGGCCCTGAAGGCGCTGATCTGACATATGTGACGCTGGTCAGACGAGCTGATCTGACTGGAATACCCGGCTTCGGCCGGGTCTTTTTCATTGGGTCGGGAACCATGTTGCCGCCCGCAGGGAGGTCTTTTAGTCATTCCTAACTGGCGGCGGCGGGAAAATGGCGGTTTCTCTTCCCCCGCGGCGTGGTAGAATGGAAACAGCCGAAGATGGGAGCAGGGGAGAAAGGAAGCAGGATGGACATCCGGGAAGCGAAGAAAATCGTGGAGACTATCGGCCGGAAAGCCAGTCTCAGCCGGGAAGAGGCTTTTCGCCTGACCGAGGCCCTGGAGTATCTGATCAGGGAAACCCATGAGACCAGGTGGATGGTGGAACTGGGCGGCTACTATTATGAGGAGAAGCGGTTCGACCTGGCGCTGAAATATTATGAGATGGCGGACAGTTATGGAGACGCCTGGGCGCCGGAGGGGCTGGGCTACATCTGGTATTACGGACGGACAGGAAGGCGGGATTATGAGAAGGCCTTCCTGTATTATTCGAAGGCTGCCCATCAGGGCCAGCTGAAGTCGAAGATAAAGGTCGCGGACATGTACCGGAATGGCTACTATGTGAAGAAGGACGAAGAGAAATATCAGGCTATCATCGAGGAGGCTTATGAGGAGGTGAAGGGCGCCAGGTATCTTTCGGAGCCCCTGCCGGAGGTCTACACCCGGCTGGCCCGCGTCCGGACGGCCCAGGGAAGGACCGAAGAGGCGGTGGATCTCTACCTGGAGGCGAAGGTTTTTCTGGCCCAGCGGATCGGCTATACGATGTTCTTCGGGGACCTGAATATGATGAAGTGGCTGGAAGAGGACCTGAACAGACTGCTGCCGGTAGATCCAACGGATTTCGATCTCTTCGACCTCTATGTGGTCCTGAGGACGCCGGCCAGGGTCTGCTTCTACTATCAGGAGGATCGGTACGAAGTTCATTCTTCCGCCCATGATGCCGGCATGGCAGTCCAGTTCGGCGGCAGCTGGTACCAGGGGGTGGATGAGTTCTTCCGTCGGGCGGACATCATGGGGAAGGCCCTGCCGACCCTGAGCGGGAAGCTGTACGGGTTCGAGATTCTGAAATGAGTTGAAGGGGAAATCAGCATGGATGAACTGATCGAGATCCAGGATCTTTTGCTGGATCGGTATGAGGAAACGGTCCTCCGCCGGGAGAACCTCCGGAAGAAGGCGCGAGAATATGACCGGGCGTATGCGGCCCTGTTCGGAGACCTGATGATTCAGGCCTTCGAGCTGAAGGTGGAGTGTATTCGGAAGAAGAAGACCATCAGCTACTGTCAGCGGCAGGTAAACCAGGGAAAGAAGATCGATGTGGCCGCCATGGAGACCTTCATAGAGCGGGAGATGAGTTCCTATCAGGATCAGCTGGAGGATCTCGTGAAGGGGGTCGGCGCGGCGAGAGGCGGCCGGGAAATCTCTCCGCAGGACCTGCGGAAGATAAAAAAACTCTATTATGAGCTGGTGAAGAAGATCCACCCGGACCTGCACCCGGACCTGGCGAGAGATCCGGTCCTGTCGGAGTATTGGAACAGGATTGCCGATGCCTATCAGCGGAATGATCTGGAGGATCTGGAGGAGATGCGGGATCTGACCGATCTCTACCTCAGAACCCATGGCGTCGGGGGCGGTTCTGTACCCACGGAGAACCTGGAACAGAAGATTGAGGCCGTGGAAACGGACATCTCGGAGATCCTTTCGACGAACCCCTATCTCCTTCGCCTGATCCTGGATGATGACCAGGCGGTGGCGGAAAAAAAGCGGGAATATCGGGATGAAATCACTTCCTATACAGCTTATTCGAAGGAGCTTGATGAGGTGCTCGCCGGTTTCCAGACAGAAAGGACTTTATCATGAGCAGTGAACTGACGGTGAAGAAAGGCGATCTGGCCAGAACCCTGACGAATGCCCAGCCGGCAGAGGTGCTGAAACCCCTGATCACAGAGATCCATCTATTCGATACCTTCATCGCGGGGACCTCCTTCCTGGAGGACCGGGCGCCTCTGGAGGACCTGAAGGAGGGGGCGCAGGTGACGCTTCGCCGGGAAGATGACAACAAATTCGACGAGAACGCGATCCTGGTCCTGGATCCGGCGGGCAGGAAACTGGGCTATGTTCCGGAGAAGGACAACCTGATCTTTTCCAGGCTGATGGACGCCGGGAAAAGGCTGGTCGGGAAGATCCAGACCATCGAGAAGAAGGGGAACTTCACACAGGTGGCGATGGGGATCTATTTGGT
>CACZTH010000039.1 GCA_902784035.1 uncultured Eubacteriales bacterium | reverse complement strand
TGAGAAGTTTGGTCGCTAATCATTTTACACGAGCCTCAATGGCTTTTCTACTATTCACTTTTGCGAACAATATTGTACTCTATCACAGACCGGCCGGAGCTAAGCTCCGGACCGGTCCTTCTTCCTGGTCCAAAAGATTTTCAGCTTATGGGGAAAGCTTATTTCTGCTGAGCAGCCGCCTGCTGGGCAGCGACTTCAGCCGCGAAGTCATCATGACGCTTCTCGATGCCCTCGCCGACCTCGTAACGGACCATCTCCGTCACGGCCATGTCCTTCCCCAGGGTCTTCGCGGCTTCCGCCACATACTCGCCCACGGTCTGATCGCTGTTCTTCACGAACTTCTGATCCACCAGGCAGACCTCCTTCAGGACAGCCTTAATCTTCCCGGGGATGATGCGCTCGACCAGGTTCTCAGGCTTGCCCTCGTTCAGGAGCTGCTGCTTGGCGATCTCCTTCTCATTCTCCAGCCAGGCGGGATCCGCCTCAGCCTCCAGAACGAAACGGGGAGACATGGAAGCGACCTGCATGGCCACGTCCTTACCCACGACCTCGATCTCAGGGAAAGAAGCCTCGGTCTTAATGCCGACAACGACGCCGATCTTCCCGCCGCCATGGAGGTAGCCGGTGTAAACGGTGCCCGGGGTGGCCAGCTTCTGGAATCTCCGGAAGCTCAGCTTCTCACCGATCTTCGCGGTCTTCTGGATCACGGCGTCATTCACCGTGCCCTCGCCCTCATAAGGCAGAGCCGTGAACTCTTCCATGGTCGTCACGTCATTCTCTACGGCCAGCTCAGCCAGCTTCTCGACGAAGGAAACGAACTCCTCGTTCTTCGCGACGAAGTCGGTCTCGGAGTTCACTTCGACGATGGCCGCCTGGGTGTGATCCGCGTTAAAGGCGACCCGGGTCAGACCTTCGGCGGCGATCCGGTCAGCCTTCTTCGTGGCCTTCGACAGGCCTTTCTCACGAAGCAGATCCATGGCCTTATCAATATCGCCGTCGGCCTCCACCAGGACCTTCTTACAGTCCATCATGCCGGCGCCGGTCTTATCTCTCAGTTCCTTAACCAATGCTGCGGTTACTTTCATTTCTATTTACCTCTCTTCTTTATGAAAAATACGGGATGGCAGAAAGTTACTCCGCGCTTTCCTCAGCGACCTGCTCGATGCTCTTCTCAGCCTCTTCACCCTCAGCGGCCTGGACCTCAGCTTCGTCGAAGCTCTCGCCCTGGTTGCCCTCGATGACGGCGTCAGCCATCTTAGAGGTGATCAGCTTCACAGCGCGGATAGCGTCATCGTTCGCCGGGATCACATAATCCACATCGTCCGGATCGCAGTTCGTATCGACCATACCGACAACAGGAATGCCCATTCTGTGAGCTTCCTTAATGGCGATCTGCTCCTTCTTCGGGTCGACGACGAACATGGCGGCGGGCATGCCCTTCATGTCGCGGATGCCGCCCAGGTTCTTCTGGAGCTTGTCATGCTCGGCTCTCAGCTTGGTGACTTCCTTCTTCGACAGCTTCTCGAAGGTGCCGTCCTCAGCCATCTTCTCGATGTCGTTCAGGCGCTTAATCCGGCTCGCGATGGTCCGGTGGTTGGTCAGCATGCCGCCCAGCCATCTCTCACTGACGTAGAACTGGCCGCAGCGCTTCGCTTCTTCTTCCACAGCGTGCTGAGCCTGCTTCTTGGTTCCGACGAACAGGATCGGGCGGCCGGACTCAGCCACGCCCTTCAGGAAGGCATAGGCCTCATCGAGGAGCTTCACGGACTGCTGCAGGTCGATGATATAAATACCATTACGCTCAGCGAAGATGTAAGGAGCCATCTTCGGGTTCCATCTCCGGGTCTGGTGACCGAAGTGCACGCCTGCTTCCAGCAACTGTTTCATGGATACTACTGACATTTCTTTTCCTCCTGGTTTTACAGCTTCCATCCGGCCTCGCCTGATTAAACCGCTCTCACGGCACCATCTCAGGATAGCCGAGGTGTGTAGATTCTGTCCGACTAAGCGAACAGACAGATTATATATCATGAAAAGGCCGAATGCAAGCATTTTCAACAGGAAGAGAGGTATATTTCATTTTCTGGGAAGACCATGTTCTGGACGGCCCGGGATGACGCGCCCGTCCGGGCCGGAGTCCCGCTCCGCCCCGGACTGCCCGCCGCCTGCCTGGCGGCGGCGAGGCGCTACTTCTCCTTCTGACGACGCCGGAGCCATCGGAGAAGGGCCAGCTCCAGAAGGACGGTCACGGCCAGGATCCCCCAGGGTCCCGCCGCGCTTCGGTCACCCGTTTTCGGGGCAGCTGTCTTCGGAGCGGATGCCTTCGGCTGACGCGCAGGCGTCGGGGATTTCTCCGCCGGCGGTTTCGGGGCCGGCGGCTTCGGGACAGCCACGGTTACCGTCTGCCCCCTGTCCTCCATATTCTGGTGGAGCGAGATGACCTTCCCCTGGGTCCGGAGCTCTTCGAAGACCACCAATTCCTCGCCAGCAAGTTCCCTGGTGTCCAGGGTGAAGGAAACCTTCACCTGGCCGTCCCGCTGTCCCGCGGGCAGACAGACAGCGGCCTTCCCTGTAATGGGCGTCCCTTCCGCGTTTCGGAGGGGCTGGCCGTCGGACTTCCGCATGACTGTCCCCACCACTTCATACGCAGTCCCCGGGACCAGGCCCTTCAGGTCGACCATATCCGTGAGGACCGCCTTCTCCCCCAGGGCCAGGGTCTTGGTTTTCTCCGCGCCCTCTGCCCTGGTACAGATGGCTGGATAGGAAAGGGTCTGGTCTTCGTCCTCGATGTCCGCGTGGCTGGCCAGGGGCACTTGCCCGACTGAAAGCTCTTCGAAGGCCACGACCTTCTTCCCCGCCGCGCGGGCGGGGTCGAAGCCCTCCGCGGGTCCGAAGGTCATCAGGACCTCCCCCGCCTCCTGGGCGGGTGTGAAGGACAGGACCTTCTCCACTGGCTTCCCATCCTGGGAGGTGAAGGGGACCGCCTTTCCGCTGGCGTCCTTTGTCATCAAAGCCCCGTGGACCTGATAGGTCCTGCCGGGAATCAGATTCTCATACCGGACCCGGTCGTTAAAGACTGTCCCGGGGAGGGTGCTGCCGGCCGGCGTCCCGGTCAGCCCGTCCTGGGCCTGGGTCCCGATCTTCGGGAAGCGGACCGTCTGCTCCTCCGCCTTCGTATCCTCATGGACCGCGACCGGCTGGTCCTGACCCTCCAGATACAGCCGCTCATAGACCACCGCCCGGGTCCCCGCCAGGCCGCGGCTGTCCAGGCTGAAGGACAGGGCCTGGGTGCCGGAGAGCCCCTTCTGGCCAGGATCCTTCCCCGTCCTGAAGGACTTCTCCGCGCTTGCCAGGACCTTCTCCCCGCTGGCGTCCCTCAGTTCGCCCTTCAGAATATAGGTCTTCTCAGGAAGAAGCTCCTGATAGGCGACCTGGTCCGTGACCTGGACCTTCTCCGCCAGCGGGACCAGCTGGATGCCGGTGGACGCGGCGCGCGCCTGGGTGTGAACCGATCTCGATCTCAGCCCGGACCGCGACCATGGTGGACGCGGCGCGCGCCTGGGTGTGAATGGCCGGCTGATAGGGGGTGTCCCGGACAGTCAGCGCCTGAAAGGACGCGGCGCCGGTCCAGCGGATTACATGGAGAGCGGGATCCAGCTTCCAGCCTTCTGGCGCCCGGGTCTCCCGGACTGTATAGGTCCCATTCGGCGCCACCGCGTCACCGGTGTGGTTCCGAAACAGGGTCCCCGAGATTAAATGATCCTGATCGAGCTTCACCTGACCGTTCGCGTCAGAAGCCAGGGTCCAGACTGCCTTCGGCGTCCCGGCGGCGCTCCCCGCGTCATTGTCATAGTAGCGGACGGTGAACCGGACTCCCTTCAGGGGAATGTCCTGTCCGCCCTGCCTTCCCTTCTTCACCAGGAGGACGCCGAAATTCCGGAAGACGGGCGTGTCGGACACCTTCAGCTGGGCAGTCTTATCCGCTGTCACCTTCAGGGTCACGGGCTTGGTATTCAGACGAAAATTCTTCGGCGCTTTCGTTTCTGTCACCGTATAGGAACCGGGAGACAGAGTCAGAGTATTGGTCAGTCCCTTCGAATTGGTGGTCAGGGTTCCCTTCTTCACCTTCCCCTGCTTCACTGTATAAACAGCGCCCTTCAGGTCATAGTTCTTCAGCCGGGCCACCAGCTCCGCGTCCACAGCAGCCTTCTTCATCAGCCTCCCTTTCCCCGTCCAGGGCAGGAGCCGGTAGACCTTACAGGAGGTGGACTGCTTGATGGTTCCCGCGGAATGGCCCAGCCAGCCGCCGACGGTATACTTATAGACGACGCCTCCGGAAGCGTCGGAAATGGCGTGGTGCATGGTCTTTCCATCTCCGCCGACGATGGCGATGTGGACCCAGGTGCCGGCGAAATTCTTCGCTTTATTAAAGACCACGATATCCCCCGGCCGGAGCTTCTTATACAGGGCGTTCACTTCCGCCGCCGTCCCGGTCTTCACCTGGCCGACGAAGGCCGCGTGGGCGTTCAGCCAGGTCACATGGTCCCGCACGATCTGACTGGCAGGCTGGTAAGGCGCCTTCTTATAATAATAGGTGTTGACAGCCCACTTCACATAGCCTGTGCAGCGGCCGATGCTCTCATAGCTGTGGGTCTTATCCCGGCTGGACAGGCTGAAATCGCTTGGCCCGCCCGCGCTTCCCCAGGCCCGGTCCGCCGTCATGACGGAAGCCGCGGCTGAAGAGCCCGCGCCCGTCCCGGCGAGAGCGATGATCATCAGGACCGCTGCCAGCAGGATGAGCCGCAGGCTCCTTCGTTTTCGATTCGTCATACCTTCACTCCTTTCTGCCCACGAAAAAAGACCGGGGTGTATGCCCAGGTCTTCTCGCGGATACTGACAAATGCCGCTCGGCAGGCGTTCCTCAGCCCGGCCCGGGGATTCCCGGCCGCCCTTCCGCCCCCGCCTGATAGGAAGCCGCCCGCTCCCGCAGATAGATATTGAACCGCTGGCGGGTCCGGACATAGCTGTCCCTGCCCATGGAAACAGCGCGGCCGTCCAGGAACTCCACCCGATCGCCCTCCATCTTCTTCACCATATCCAGATTCAGGACCAGGCCCGCCATGGCGGGGCAAAACCTTCCGTCCAGGAACCGGCTGGCCTGGTCCATCTTCCCGTAAACCGCGGTCTCTCCCCCATCCGCGGTCCAGATCCGAAGCTTCCGTCCCTCCCGAAGGATCAGCACGATGTCCCGGATGAAGACCTTCTCGCTTACTTGTCTGGTGATAATGGGCAGATAGCTGATATCGTCCATGGCCTGCCTCCTTCCGCCTGCCAGGATCCCGGCTCCGGCCTCCCGCCGGCTCTTCCTTTTACAGTATAAGACGCCCTGTATGGGGAATGATAGAGCGAACTTCCGTGACATACCCACACCCTTCGACGCAAAAAAAGAAAAATCCCGGCCGGTCCCCCAGGAGGGGACCACCGGGTCTGCGCCATCGGAGTCAGGAACCGCGTCCCGCGAAGCGTTAATTCTCCGCTGCCTCTTCCGCGGGGTCATCCACAGCGGCTTCCGGCTCTTCAGCTTCTGTCTCCACGGCCCCTGCCGTCTCTTCTTCCGCTGTATCCTCCGCCGCGCCGGCTGTCTCAGCCTCCGCCGCGGCAGAGTCCTCCCTGGAATAGGTGACCAGGTCCCGGTCGATCTCATATGCCGCGATGGATACCGGCCGTTCGATGTCATCATCGATCAGGGCCGGCTTCCCGTCGATCAGGTCACGGGCCCGCTTGGCCGCCAGGATGCACAGGGTATACCGGCTGTCGACCTTCTTCTTAATCTCATTAATGGACGGATAAAGCATGCTTGTCTCTCCTCTGAATCTCTAACAATCTCTTCAATAGTTCTCCTGGATCAGCTTACGGACCTCCTCATCCACACGGGCGTGCTCCGCCGTGAAGATGGCCTCGGTCTCCGCCACCGCCTCTTCCAGGTCGCCATTAACCACACAGTAATCGTAATCCTTCACGTGGGTCAGCTCTTCTCTGGCCTTCGAAAGCCGGAGCTCCACCACGTCCTGGGCGTCCGTCCCCCTGCCGGTCAGCCTGGACCGAAGCACCTCCATGGATGGCGGCACGATGAAGATGAAGACACCGTCCGGACAGGACCGCTTCACATTCATGGCGCCCTGGATGTCGATCTCCAGGATCACATCCATTCCCTGGTCCAGCCGGTCCTCCACATAGGATCTGGGGGTCCCGTAGAAGTTCCCATAGACCTCCGCGTGCTCCAGAAAACCGCCCTCATCCACCCGGCGAAGGAAATCCTCACGGGTCAGGAAGAAATAGCTCTCTCCATCCACTTCCCCTGTCCGGGGCGCCCGGGTGGTCGCTGAGATCGAAAGCGCGGTTCTCTCCGCGCCGCGGTCCGCCACGACCCGTTTCACGATGGTCCCCTTCCCGGCCCCCGAGGGGCCTGAGATGACGAAAAGCTTGCCTCTTCCCTCTCTCATGGATGTCTCCCTTCTACGTAACGATTAATTTTACCACCAGAAACCCTCCTCCGCAAGGAACCGGAGGAGGCGCGTGAAGAAATTTCAGATAGTCGCGTGAAGAAATTCCGGCGGAAAGAGGCCTGCCGCGCTCCAGAACTTCCCGGGCCGCGTCCGGCCGGCGGATATGGGGCATGATATGACGCCTGACCCGGGGCGCCCCCGGAAACCAGCCCGCGGCGCCCCGGCGGGCGGCGTCACCGCCCGCCCTATTCGATGTTCTGGACCTGCTCCCGGATCTTCTCGATCTCTGACTTCAGCTGCAGCATCAGGTTGGTCACGGTCAGGTCATTGGCCTTCGAACCGATGGTATTCGCCTCCCGGTTCATTTCCTGGACCAGGAAGTCCAGCTTCTTCCCGGCCGGTTCTTCCTTCTCCAGGATCTGGACCAGCTGATCCGTGTGACTCTTCAGCCGGGTGATCTCCTCGGCGATGCTGCATTTATCAGCGAAAAAGGCGATTTCCGCCGCCAGCCGGTCTTCCGGGACCGGGACCCCCGACCCCTTAAGCAGTTCCTGGATCCTCTCCATCAGCTTCTTCTGGTAATCCACCGGCACCTGGTCCGCTCTGGCCTCGATCTCCTCCGTCAGGGCACGGACCCGGCTGTTCTTCTCCAGCAGGTCCTGGGCCAGCTTGGCGCCTTCGGTCTCCCGGGCTTCCTCCAGGCGGGCGGCCGCGGCCTGAGCGGCGCCCACCAGGGCCCGGATCACCTCTTCCTCATCCTCTTCGGCGGGGACCTCCCGGATCAGGTCCGGGAAGGAAGCGAGAAGGTCCAGGCTGATCCCGCCCCGGACCCCTGGCTCCATGGCCAGCTCCTGGAGGGCCTTCAGGTACTGACCCGCCAGGGACCGGTCCAGGGCCACGGTCACAGCGCTCTCTCCGGTCAGATCCACCGCAACGCTGACATCCACCTTCCCCCGCTTCACGAAGGCCCGAACCGCCTGCTTGATCTTCTCCTCCGCGAAGGCGTACTTCTTCGGCATCCGGACGCTGATGTCACAATAGCGGTGATTCACCGACCGGATATCCACCGTCACCATACGCTGTCCATCGCTGTATTCTCCACGGCCGAAGCCGGTCATGCTCTTTATCATCCTATCACTCCCCTGTCCTGATCCTGGCATTTTTTTCATTTTATCACGGAACCCCTGCCGATGACAATCGAAGGGGACCCGCGGGTATGGTATAATGTTTAAGTTTGAAAGGAGAACGAGTACTTATGGCTTTTGACGGAACCGTAACAGCGGCCATGGCCCATGAACTCTCGGACCTTCTGGTCCAGGGGAAGATCGACCGGGTCCACCAGCCCACCCAGGAGGAGCTGATCCTCCAGATCCATACCCGGCAGGGGAACCGGAAGCTCTACGCCACCATCAACCCGGCTTCGGCTCAGGTCCGGCTCATGACGGGATCGCCCCTGAACCCGCCGGCCCCCTCCCCCTTCTGCATGCTCCTCCGCAAGCACCTGATCGGCGGCCGGATCACGGACCTGTCCCAGAAGGACTGCGAGCGGATCCTGGAGATCACCTTGGAAACCCGGAATGAACTGGGATTCAGTGTGTCGAAGAAGCTGATTTTCGAGATCATGGGCAAGCACAGCAACATCATTCTGGTGGACCTGACCACCGGGAAGATCGTGGACAGCATTAAGAGGGTCGGCCTGGGCGAAAGCCGCATCCGGCAGATCCTCCCCGGCCTGGCCTACGCTTATCCGCCATCCCAGAATAAGGTCCCCTTCCGGGACGCCTCCGCCCAGGACCTGGCTCAGGCGGGCGCGACAGGGAAAGCGGTCCTTTCCCGGATCGGCGGGGTGTCGCCCGCCCTGGCGAGAGAGATCGCTTCCGCGGCGCCTGAGGAGCGGAAGTCCTTCCTGGACCATCTGACAGAATCCATCGACGCGGGGACCTTCACGCCCCGGGTCTATGTGGATGAGGAAGGAGTCCCCCGGGAATTTTCCATCGTGCCCCTCCGGGAATATGAGGAAACCTGCCGGGTCCAGACCTTCCCGAGCCTCAGCGAGGCCGTGGGCTGGTATTTCGAGCATCGGGCCGCCACCAGCAGAACCCACCAGCAGGCCCGCGACCTGATCCACACGGTCTCCGGCAAGCTGGACAAGCTCCGGCTGAAGGAGCAGCGGCTCCAGGAGGACCTGGCCGAGGCCGAGGATTCCGACCATCTCCGCCTCTACGGCGAACTCCTGACCGCCAACATGCACTTACTGAAGAGCGGCCTGTCTGAAATCACGGTCACCAACTACTACGACGGCCAGCCCGTGACCATCCCCCTGGACCCTCGCTTCAGTCCTAATAAAAACGCCCAGCAGTACTTCCACCGCTACGGGAAGGCTAAGACCGCCGTCCACGAGAAAAAGAAACAGCTGGAGGAAAACGAGAAAGAGATCCAGTACCTGGAATCCGCCCTGACCCTTCTGGAAAACACAGAGGACGAAAAAAACCTGGACCTCCTCCGCCAGGAACTGGTGGAGACCGGCTTCCTCAAGCCAGGCAGACAGGCCAGCAGAATGAAGAAGCCGCACTTTAAAGCCGCCCCCCTGGTCTACACCTCACCCCACGGCTTCCGGGTCCTGGTGGGCCGGAACAACCGGGAAAACGACGCGATCACCCTCCGGATGGCCGCCCGTACCGACCTCTGGCTCCACACGAAGGATATCCCCGGTTCCCACGTGATCGTGGAAACGAAGGGGCAGGAGCTCCCGGCCGAGGACCTCTTCATGGCCGCCTCCCTGGCCGCCTTCCACAGTAAGGCCCGCCAGTCCCAGAACGTGCCCGTCGATTACACCGAGGTCCGCCACGTGAAGAAACCCTCCGGCGCCAAGCCCGGCATGGTGATCTTCACGGACAACCGGACGGTCTATGTAGACCCGAAGGAACCCGGCCCGAAGAAGGAAGATTAATAAATAACCCGGGCGGACGTTCACCTTCCCGGGCGCTGAAGGAGAAGCCGGCGGGCTGACCGGAAGAGAGACGGCCGGACGCGCAGGCCGCGGCCCTCAGGACCCTTGACCGCCCTCCTGTTTTCCGCCTTCCTGGTTCACGCCCTCCAGCTCGCTGATCCGGTCACGGATCTCCTGCATCCGATAATCGGTCTCGGCGATGGTCTCGGCGCATTCCCGGAGGTCCCGGTAGATGGCGTCCACCGACTTCTGGGACAGGTCCTGCTTATATTTCATCCGGTGCTCCAGGTTGGCCCAGAAATCCATGGCCACAGTCCTGATCTGAACCTCGACCCGCATGGGCCGCTTCTCCTGCGAGAAGAAGACCGGGACCTCGACGATCATGTGATAGCTCCGATAGCCGTTCGGCTTGGGCCGGCGGATGTAATCCTTCGTATGGATCAGGGTCACATCGTCCTGCTGGACCAGCATCTTCGCGACCTTATAGATGTCGTCCAGGAAGGGGCAGATGACCCGGATGCCCGCCACATCGTTCAGGTTCGCCTCGATGGACGGAAGGGAGATCTCATTCTTTTGGCGGACCAGCTTCTCATAGATGCTGGCCGGATCCTTCCGCCGGGAAATGATGGAGGAAATGGGATTGCTCATCCCCGAGAAGGACAGCTCATCGTTCAGGATCTCCAGCTTGGTCCGGACCTCCCGAATCGCGGAATCATACCGCATCATCAGAACGTCGAAGCCAGGCTGGCTCACCAGGACCTCTTCGGGATGCGCCTTCCGGAGCCGCTCCTCATTTCGCTCCCCGGTCTGAGGAAAGGTCTGATTCAGCTTCTGCGTTTCCATATCTATTCTCCCTTATTTCGCCGGCCGGCGCTGACAAAAATTCCCTGAAAGACGGCCCTGATCACCTGAGTTCCGGCATCACGGCCCAGCGGGGCTTGCTCATTCTGACTGAAGGGTCTATCCTCAGGTCACAGCCGGCCGAAAAGGCGTAAAGAGGCGAGACCATGAAGACGATCCACTGCACACTCTGCGGAAGGTCCCTCGGGATCAGGGCTTTCCATAAAGGTTATATCTGCCGGGACTGCCTGGCGTACATCCGAGGGGTGGTCCTGGATCCGCTGCCGGTCCCCGTCCCGGGCCAGGACCCGGGCCTCCGAGAAGCGAATCACCTATCGTAACTACTATTTCAGCATCCCGACTCAGCTCCAACTCACAGTCGAAATACCGAATATTTCAGGCCGGCCAGCGGGCGGGGACCTTGTCCCCGCCCTTTTTCACGCACCGGCCCTACCTCAGCCGAAGCCGGAGCCGGTCCAGGGCTTCCTCGAAATAGGCGGGAAGGGGCGCTTCGAATTCCATGTACTGGTCGGTTCTGGGGTGGACGAAGCCCAGGACCCGGGCATGGAGGTACTGGCCGTCACCCTGTTCCTTTTTCCGTCCATAAAGCGGGTCCCCCACCAGAGGATGCTTCATCCAGGCCATATGGACCCGGATCTGATGGGTCCGGCCGGTCTCCAGCCGGCATTCCACCAGGGTCGCGATGCCGAACCGCTCCAGGACCCGGAAGTGGGTGACCGCCCGCTTCTCGTCGATCCCGTGCACCGCCCGCCGGACCCGAACCTTCGGGTCCCTGCCGATGGGAAGGTCGATGGTGCCCTCATCCTCCTTCACATTATCCCAGACCAGGGCGATGTATTTCCGCGTGATGGTATGGTCGAAAAGCTGCCGGGCCAGGACCTGGTGGGCGAAATCCGTCTTCGCCGCCATCAGGAGACCGCTGGTATCCTTATCGATCCGGTGGACGATCCCCGGCCGCATGTCCCCGTTCAGACTGGAGAGCCTGCCGCCTGTGTGATAGAGCAGCGCGTTGACCAGGGTCCCGTGGTAGTTGCCCACGGCGGGATGGACCACCATGCCCCGGGGTTTATTCACCACGATCATGTCGTCGTCCTCGAAGCAGATGTCCAGGGGAATATCCTCCGGTTCCACGGTGAAGGCGTCCTCATCCGGGATCATGACAGAGACCCGGTCTCCCTCCTGGGCCCTGATCTTTCCCTTCTCACAGGGGGCGCTGTTCAGGAGGACGGCCCCCTGCTCGAAGAGGGTCTGGACCCGGGACCGGGTCAGCAGGTCGGACCGGCCAGAGATCACCTGATCCAGCCTGCGCCCCGCTTCATCGGGCGCGACCCGAAAAACCAGATTCTCCACAGGTCCGCCTCCTTTCCGGTAATTTACCCACGAATGGAAAGAGCGAGAGTCATCTTCTCCCGCTCGAGTTTCTTCTATTCCTTGCTTTCTGCCTGCCGCTGATCTTCTCTCCGAACAGAACGTAGACCAGGATGAGGAAGCATCCCAGGGTCACGGCGATGTCCGCCACATTGAAAACAGGCGGGAAGATGCTGAAGGAAAACATGTCCGTCACCTGTCCGAAGAGGATCCTGTCCACCACATTTCCCGCGCCGCCTGCCGAAATCAGTGTCAGCGCGTACTTCACGAGAGGGTTGGTGAATTTATTCAGGTAAATGAAGATCATCACCCCGGCGATCACCACCAGAGGCAGGACCATCAGCAGCTTGCTCTGACCGCTGAACATGCCCAGAGCGGCTCCGCGGTTCTGGATATAGGTGATCCGGAAGAAATTCCCGATTACGCTGATGGACTGACCCGGCGTCATATTCGCCCGGGTCAGGAACTTCACCGCCTGATCAGCAGCGAGGACAAGGACAGCAACAACGATATAAAGCACAGTCCTTCTCCTTGGATCTGAGGCGCATGGCGCCTCCCTCACATATCAGCGGCCGCTCGCGTCTCCCCGTGAGATCACGATGGTCTTCGCCCGCTCATCGAAATCACCGGAAGCAGCGCTCTGGTCATCCGCGCCAGCGCCCTCGCCCGCGTCCGGGTGCTCCGCCCGATGCCTGGCCAGCTCTTCGTCGATCTGCCGGAGGATGTCCTCCGAGGCCTGTTCAGCGGTCTTGAAACCGTCCACCGGCCGCTGGGATTTCTCCGCCAGGCCCTCCACCTCACTCCGGTCCATGACGATGGTGGGCGTCTTCATCGGATCTGCCGCGGCCTTCTGCTCCTGCTCGGGCGCCTTCCCGGACTCCGCCTTCGTCGCTTCCACAGAGGCGTCGCCCATCACCGGCTCTGAACGCTCCATGGCGCGGAAGAAATCTTCTTCATCCTTCGCCGAGAGCCCGGTGCCCTCGGACAGGCCGGGGTAGAAGTCATTTCTCAGTTCTTCGAACAGCTCGTCGACGCTGGAATCCAGCCGGGACAGCTCATCGCTCAGGAAACGCTTGTACCGGTCCCGGAAGGCGTTGACATGCCGCTTCAGCTGCTGAGACTCGTCCGTGTAATTTGCCACAGATTCCCGGGCATTCCGGGTGATCTGCTGAGCGTCCAGCCGGGCGTTCCGGATGATGACCTCCGCCCGCTTCTCCGCGCTCTCGGAGATATCGCTCATCAGCCGTTTAGCCTGCTCCAGGGTATTCATCACCGAATTCTCGGAATTCTTCTGCTCCTCCATCCGGTGATTCATCTCCTCGACCTGGGCGTTCAGCTTCCGGTTCTCTTCGAAGAGGTTCTGATAATCGATGGTGATCTGATCCAGGAACTCATCCACATCCTTCCGGCTGTATCCCCGCATGGAGACGCCGAACTCCTTATTCTGGATGTCCTTAGGTGTCAGCATAATTCATTCCTTTCTGCAGCCGACCCTCCCGCCTCTTCAGGCGAAAAGGAGGATCAGCCGAACGATCAGCGCTGCCAGGAACTCGATGAGCAGGAAGGCCAGGAGGACGGAGAAATCCAGCATCCCGCCGCCCAGGCCCAGCTTGTCCAGCAGCTTCCGGCAGGGCGCCACCATGGGTTCCGTCAGCTGGATCAGCCAGCTATAGATCTTTCCGGCCGTAGAGTAGGGGCCTCTGGCGAACCAGCTCATGGCCGCCCGCGCCACCAGCAGCCATGTGAGGACCTGGGCAAACAGCCTGACCGCCCGGATCAGTACGACCGCCATCCGTTCCTACCTCCAGGGGCTGCTGCTGGCGTTCGCCGTGGAGGCGGAACCCGCAGTGTACTCGAAGGAATTCGCCTGCTCGGACTGGCCGCCGGCAATGTCCACATTAGCGGGGGCGAAAACGAAGATGTTGTTCGCCACCTTCTGGACATTCCCGTTCAGGGCGTAGGTCGCGCCGCTGAGGAAATCGAAGATCTTCCTAGCGACTTCCGTTTCCAGCCGCTCCAGGTTGATGATGACCGGCCGCTTGGCTTTCAGGCTGTCTACCAGCTTCGGGCACTCTTCGAAGGTCTTCGGCTCGATCAGAAGCAGCTTGAAGGCGCTGGTGCTGGTGGTGGCGAACCGGCTGGGCTGCGTCCGGGCCGGCGCGGAAGCCGCCGGCGCCTGGGGCCGGGCCGCGGGCTGGGGCTGAGGACGCTTCGCCGGGGGAACTTCCTTCTCCAGCCGTTCCTTCGCGGCGGTGACCTCAGCTTCCGTCACTTCTTCCTCTTCCGGTTCCTCGATGCCGATGAGTTTCTTCATGGAATCTCCAAAGCTCATTTTCATTCCTCCTATTTCTCTTCGCTTCGATAGTCGCGATTTCCAAATATCGCCGTTCCGACCCGAATCAGGTTGGAGCCTTCCTCGATCGCTACCTGAAAATCATTCGTCATGCCCATGGACAAATATTGAAAATCGACACGGTCGGTATGGTCCATGACGTCATACCGGTCATATAACCTCTTCGCCTCGGCGAAATACGGCCTGGCGTCTTCAGGGTCTTCTTCAAGGGGGGCGATGCACATCAGCCCCTTCACACGGATGTGGGGACAGTTTTCCGCGATCTCCCGGATCAGCAGATCGGTATCTTCCTCATCGATGCCGAATTTACTCTCTTCCTTCGCCACATTCACCTGGATCAGGATGTCCATGACCAGATCATGCTGAGCGGCCCGCTTCTCGATCTCCTGGGCCAGGTGGAAGCTGTCCACGGAATGAATCATACAGACCTTATCGATAACCTGACGGACCTTATTCGTCTGCAGGTGGCCGATCAGATGCCATCTGGCCGGCTTCACCTCATCATATTTCCGGACGATCTCCTGAACCTTATTCTCGGCGATATCAGTGATGCCGCAGTCGATGGCCTCATTCATTTCTTCCGTGGTATGGAGCTTGGTCACCGCGACCAGGAGCACGTCCGACGGATCACGCCCTGCCCTCCGGCAGGCCTCCGCCTTCAGGCGCTCCACACGTTCTATATTTTCCTTAATGGACAACCCATCACCCTCTTCGTAAAACTTCATCGTAATTCCGCACGGTCCTGACGCTCTCGCCCTTCGCGTTCCGGAAGGAAGACATACTGATGGCCGACTTCTCCCCGTCCGTGGCCAGGACATTAATCCTGGTGAACTGGTACTTCCCGTTCTTCTGCCGGACCATGACGCCCTTCTGGCCGTCCTTCTCCACGATGCTGCTGTTATAGATGATCAATCCCTGCCTGTCGGCGGTGATCACCGAAAGATCAACGGTCCGAAGCTTCCCGAACCCCTTATAGTAATAATTGGTGCGGAGGATCAGCCGCAGGCTGCCGGACTCCTTCTTCATCTCCTGGACGGTCCCCCGGATGGAACTGGATCCATTGATGGAAATGGAGACCTTCTCGCCGACCTGGTAACGGCTGGCATGGTCCGTGGGGACATAGCAGACGATGTACCAGGCAGACCGGTCCACGATCTTGAAAACCGGGTCATTCTCCGCAGTTTCATCCCGGGCGAGCTCCTGGCCGTTCGACTTCAGGCCCCGGTAGAAAGACCGGTTCTGCTTGGCCATGGTATCCGGAGTCAGGACCCCTTCCATGCCGTCAGCGTAATAAACGACGATGCCTTCCGCGGCCGCCGCGTAGCTGTCGCTCTTCCGCCTGTGGGAGCCCAGGTTCTGGGTCAGTTCCTCATAGGTCCGGCTCATGGTCTTCCCGGACGAGGTCACATCCATAACCCTGGTCCCCTTCCGGACCAGCTTCCCGTCCTGGATATAGCGGTTGATGGTCCCGGATTTCCCGGCAGTATAGATGGTCTCATTCCGGACCACATATCCTTCTGTCTCGTCGCTGGTCTGGAGCCGTCCATACTCCGCCGTGTAAGAAGAGCGGAGAGCGCCGGTCACCCTGGGCACCACATAGATGATGATGTAGAGCGCGATGAGCAGAACGAAGAACAGAAGGAGCGGTTTCTTTCTGATTTTATCCATAGCACCTCTATTATCGATTTTACACCATATCTAGTACTTTTTCTATGAGTTTATCGCTAGTGTCAAGAATTGTTCGCAAAAAGTTTCCATTGAGTCCCCGATAATGATCAGGCGGCCTGTTGTTCAAGGATTTTTGTGA
>CACZTH010000038.1 GCA_902784035.1 uncultured Eubacteriales bacterium | reverse complement strand
TGTGCAGAACGCCGTGTCTTCCGTTTTCGGGAAAGTGGGGCCGCTCTTCATCACGGTAGCCATGGTCCTGTTCGCCTTCACGACACTGATCGGAAATCTGTATTATGTGGATAACGGACTGACCTTCCTGAACCACCATAAGCTCCCCGGGAAGAAATTCATGACCGGATGGCGGATCCTGTGCGCCGCGGTGATCGCTGTGGGCGCGGTGATCCCCATGAACGCCGCCTGGGATCTGGCGGATATCTTCATGGGCGGCATGGCCATCTGCAACCTTCCCGCCTGCCTGATCCTGTCCGGTGTGGCGGTGAAGTGCGTCAGAGATTATGAAAGGCAGAAGAAAGCCGGCGTGAATCCGGCCTTCAACGCTTCTGAGGTGGAGATGGACACATCGAATCTGGAGTACTGGGTGGATGACCCGCGGTAGACGCCGGATGGTTATTCAGAGAATTTCTGTCATCTGCGGGGCAGATACCGCTCGCTGCAGCCTGGAGCGGAACCAGTAAATTCTCCGGGTTGAAAGTAGAATAGTGTGAAATATATAATAGTTTCGTACCAGCGTGCGCGAAGCTATTATATTATTATTAACAGAACGGACTGCCGATGGGAAGGGGTCGCATCGGCGAGACGATATCCACGAACGCGCGGCGGACCCTACGGAGAGAATATATGCAGTACACATCACATTATGATTCACCGCTTGGCGGCATCACGCTGGGAAGCGACGGCGAGGCGCTGACCGGCCTCTGGTTCGATGGGCAGAAGTACTTCGCCGACACGCTCGAAATAGGCCATGAGGAGCGGGAGCTCCCGATATTCGCGCGGACGAAGAAGTGGCTGGACATCTACTTCAGCGGGAAAGCGCCTGATTTTCGGCCTCCACTGAACATGATCTGTTCGGACTTCAGGAAATCGGTATGGGAAATCATGCTGAAGATCCCCTATGGGCACACGATGACGTATGGAGAAATCGCTGAGAAGATCGCGGCGCGTCGCGGGCTGAAGCAGATGTCGGCGCAGGCTGTCGGCGGGGCGGTTGGCCATAATTCCATTTCCCTCATCATTCCCTGCCACAGGGTTGTAGGGACGAATGGAAGCCTTACCGGATACGCGGGAGGGATCGATAAGAAGATTTGGCTCCTGGAGCATGAGGGCGTGGACATGGACGGCCTGTTCCGCCCCAGGTACAGTACGGCGCCCTGATGGACGGACGATTCACAGAGTGTGGGAATCTTTACTGGCCATAAAGGCTGTTTTCAGGTTGTTTACAGAAAAAGATTCCACGCGCGCTTCCAGGGAAGGGAGGCATCTAATATGGGTATGAATGACACGCCTTCCGCGGACCGGATCCACATCGGATTCTTCGGATGCCGGAACGCGGGAAAATCCAGTATCGTGAACGCGGTGACAGGCCAGGAACTGGCGGTGGTCTCTGACGTGAAGGGCACCACCACGGATCCGGTCTATAAATCCATGGAGCTTCTTCCCATGGGTCCGGTGGTGATCATCGACACGCCGGGCATCGATGACACTGGCTCCCTGGGGGAGCTGCGGGTGCGAAAGACGCGGCAGGTTCTGAACCGGGCGGACGTGGCGGTGCTGGTCACGGACGCTGCCAGGCCGCTGAACCCGGCGGAGAAGGAACTCATCAGCCTGTTCCGGAAGAAAGAGATGCCCTTCGTCATCGTAAGAAATAAGTCAGACCTGCCGGGCGCTCTGCCGGCGGACGCCGCCGGCGTCCTCGCCTGCCCGGTCTGCGTCACCAGCGCGGTGACCCGCGCCGGCATCGAGGAATTGAAGGAGACCATCGCCCACCTGGTGAAAACAGAGAATGGGAAGCTGCGCATCGTGGGGGACCTGATCCACCCCGCGGACATCGTGGTGCTGGTCGTGCCCATCGATAAGGCCGCGCCGAAGGGCCGCCTGATCCTTCCCCAGCAGCAGACCATCCGGGACGTGCTGGAGGCGGACGCCACCTGTGTGGTGGTGAAGGAATACGAGCTGAGGGAGGCCCTGGGCCAGTTTACGAAGAAGCCCGCCCTGGTCATCACGGACAGTCAGGTCTTCTCGAAAGTGGCGGCTGACACGCCTGCCGACGTGCCTTTGACCTCCTTCTCCATTCTCATGGCCCGGTATAAAGGCTTTCTGGACGAGGCGGTGCGCGGCGCCGCCGCCATCGACCGGCTGAAGCCTGGGGATAAGGTCCTGATTTCGGAAGGCTGCACCCATCACCGTCAGTGCGACGACATCGGAACGGTGAAGATCCCGCGCTGGCTGAAGAATTACCTGGGCTTTCCCATCCAGATCGACACCACATCCGGCCGGGACTTCCCGGACGACGTGTCGGACTATTCTCTGGTGATCCACTGCGGCGGCTGCATGCTGACGGAGCGGGAGATGCGTTACCGCATGAAATGCGCCCAGGACCAGGACGTGCCCTTCACCAATTACGGGACCACCATCGCGTACATCCAGGGGATCCTGAAGCGCAGCATCGAGATCTTCCCATATCTGCTGGATGAATTCGAGGGGAACTGATTCGCCGAAGAGGAGGCGCGGCATGAGCAGGACGTATTATGGGGAAGAAAGCCGGCGGGCCCGGGACAATTTCCCGCTGGATCACCGGCGGACAGACCTGAAGCTGATCTACGCCATCGTGGAAGTGAAAAAGGCGGCTGCCCATACGTACATGGAGCTGGGCGTGAGCCCGGACCTGTATCAGGCGGTTGCCGGGGCCTGCGACCGGGTCCTGGCGGGGAGGCGGACGATCAGTTCGTTACGGAGGCTCTGCAGGGCGGCGCCGGCACATCCACCCACATGAATGTGAACGAAGTGCTGGCGGCCATGGCGTCGGAGCAGCTGGGCCGGCCGGTGCATCCCATCGATGACGTGAACCGGGGCCAGTCCACGAATGACGTCTATCCCACGGCCCTCCGCATCGCGGCCATTCGCTGTATCCGTGAGCTGAGCGATGAATGCGCCCGGCTCCAGGAATCGCTGCAGCGGCGCGAGAATGAATTCGCCAGTGTGGAGAAGCTGGGCCGCACGGAGATGATGGACGCGGTCCCGGTGACGCTGGGGGAGGAATTCGGGGCCATGGCCCAGGCCATCGCCCGGGACCGCTGGCGCATCTATAAGGTGGAGGAACGTCTTCGGCAGGTGAATATCGGCGGCACGGCGGTGGGGCTCAGCGACACGGCGGACCGGCGCTACCGGTTCCGGATCATCGAGGTGCTCAGAAAGCAGACGGGCATCGGCCTGGCGGCGGCGGAATATCCCATGGATGTGACCCAGAATAACGATGTGTTCGTGGAAGTGTCGGGCCTTCTGAAGGCGCTGGCGGTGAATCTGCTGAAGCTGTCTAATGACCTGAGGCTGATGAATTCCGGACCGTACGGCGGTTTCGGGGAAATCCATCTTCAGCCCCTGCAGAAGGGCAGTTCCATCATGCCGGGAAAGGTGAACCCCGTGATTCCGGAAATGACGATGCAGTGCGCCATGCGGGTGATCGCGGACGATACGGCCGTCACCCTGGCCGCTTCCCGGGGGGAGTTCGAGCTGAACGCCTTCCTGCCGCTGGTCGCGGATGCCCTGCTGGAGAGCCTGCACCTCCTGACCCGGGCCTGCGCCATCCTGCGGGAAAAGTGCGTCGACACCCTGCGGGCGGATGAGGACCGGTGCCGGGCGACGCTGGACCACAGTCTGGCGCGGGCCACGTCCCTCGCTCCGGCGCTGGGCTATGACACCGTCACCGACGTGATTCGTCAGGGCGGCACGCCGGAGGAGATCATCGCCCGGCTGGAGGCGCTGAAGCAGGCGCGCGGAAGATAGCGGAGGAAAACATTTATGGAGGAGAGATATGCTATATAAGGATTTTCAGAACATCAAACTCTCAGCCCTGGGACTGGGCTGCATGAGGCTCCCGGTCATCGACGGGGACGACGCGAGGATCGACGAAGCCGCCGCGGCGGAAATGGTCGATTATGCCATGGCGCATGGAATCAATTATTATGACACCGCCTGGGGCTATCACGATGGAAATTCCGAGCTTGTCATAGGGCGGAGTCTGAAGCGTTATCCCAGAGAGACCTTCTATCTGGCCACGAAATTCCCCGGCTACGACGTTCAGAACTTCGGGAAAACGAAAGAGATCTTCGAGGAGCAGCTGAAGAAGCTTCAGGTAGAGTATTTCGATTTTTACCTTTTCCACAATGTCTGTGAAATGAACATCCGCTAGTGTCAAGAATTGTTCGCAAAAAGTTTCCATTGAGTCCCCGATAATGATCAGGCGGCCTGTTGTTCAAGGATTTTTGTG
>CACZTH010000037.1 GCA_902784035.1 uncultured Eubacteriales bacterium | reverse complement strand
CCGACACCGAGATTAATACCGCCCCCATTATCGAGGACGCCTGGCGGCAGGGGAAGCGGGTCGGTGTCCCCCGGGTGGAGAAGATGGGCATCATGCATGTCTACGAGATCCGGTCCTGGGAGGACCTGGAGGATGGTTTTTACGGGATCCGGGAGCCGGGGAAGGCGGCCCCGCTGATTCAGCCGGAAGAGCTGGACTTCGTGGTCATGCCCTGCCTGTGCTGCGGCCACGACGGCCGGCGGCTGGGCTACGGCGGCGGCTTCTATGACCGGTACATGGAGCGGCTGTCTACCCCCCGGGCGGTCATCTGCCGGGAGAAGATCATGCGGGACGACATTCCCGTGGACGTTCATGACCTGATGGTTGAAATGGTGATCTCAGAGGACGGGGTCCGGAGACTGAAATAATCGAAGACAGCCCGGGCGGCCGGGCAGAAGAGGCCGGCTGACCGGCGCCGGGGCAGAGGCCCCGGTCCCGCGGCTCAGGCGGGAATCGCTGAAGGTAAGGAGATAAGAAGGAAAATGCTGGATATCAAGCGGATCAGAGATGACTATGAAGCGGTGAAGGAGCGGGTGGAGTTCCGTGGGAAGGGGGACTTCGGCCTGGCGGAGATTAAGGTGCTGGATGAAGAGCGCCGGGCGGTCCTGGCGGAGGTCGAGGCCATGCGGAACCGGCAGAACACCGTCTCCCGGGATATCCCGAAGATGAAGAAGGCCGGCGAGGACACGACCCGGATCCTGGCGGAGATGAAGGAGCTGTCCGCTCAGATTAAGGAAGAAGAGGGCAGACTGTCCGAGGTCGAGGAGAAGCTCCATCAGGCCATGCTGATGGTCCCGAACCTTCCCGCGAAGGAGGTCCCCTTCGGAAATGACGACAGCGAGAACGTGGAAGTCCGGAAGTTCAGCGAGCCGACCCGGTTCGACTTCGAGCCGAAGGCCCACTGGGACATCGGCACCGACCTGGATATCCTGGACTTTGACCGGGCGGCCAAGCTGGCCGGTACCCGGTTCACCGTTTATAAGGGGCTTGGCGCCCGGCTGGAGCGCACCCTGATCAATTTCATGCTGGACATCCATACCTATGAGCAGGGCTATCAGGAGGTCATTCCTCCCTTCATGGCCAACCGGCAGACCATGACCGGCACCAGTCAGCTCCCCAAGTTCGAGGACGACATGTTCTACCTGCCTCAGAAAGACTTCTTCCTGATCCCGACGGCGGAGGTGCCCCTGACCAACCTTCATGCCGGGGAAATCCTGGATGAAGAGGACCTGCCCCGTTACTATACCGCCTATACCCCCTGTTTCCGCGCCGAGGCCGGGTCCGCCGGCCGGGACACCCGGGGCATCATCCGCCAGCACCAGTTTAATAAGGTAGAGATGGTGAAGGTGGTCAAGCCGGAGACCTCCTGGGAGGAGCTGGATAAACTGACTGACAACGCGGAAGAGATCCTCCGCCGACTGGGACTGCCCTATCATGTGGTTCGACTCTGCTCCGGCGACCTGGGCTTCGGTTCTTCCATGACCTATGACATCGAGGTCTGGATGCCCAGCTACGGCCGCTATGTGGAGATCTCCTCCTGCTCCAACATGGTGGACTTCCAGGCCCGCCGCATGAACATGCGCTACCGGCCGAAGGAGGGCGGCAAGCCGGCCTTCGTTCACACTCTGAACGGCTCCGGCCTGGCGGCGGGCAGGACCACCGCGGCCCTGCTGGAGAATTACCAGCAGGCGGATGGCAGCGTGGTCATCCCTGAAGCCCTGCGGCCCTACATGGGCGGCATCGAGAAGATCGAGAGGAAATGAAGTTCCGTTCATTTATCACGAAACTGATTACAGGCGTGTTCAACCGACTGACCCTGACCATTCTGGTCATCGTGGCTCAGGCCGTTTATGTTGGCGTGATCCTTTCCAGGTTCTCCGACGTGGCCGGCTGGGTGGACACGTCTTTTCGCGCTCTTTCCTTCCTGACCATCGCGGTGGTCATCTACAGTGATCATGTCCCCGCCTATAAGATCGGCTGGATCGTCCTCATCGCCATCCTGCCTCAGATGGGCTGCCTGCTCTATCTGATCTATGGGTCCAGGCGGCCGGCCCGGTCCATGAAGCGGCGTCTGGAGCCGGTCGAACTGGCCCACCGGGAGGAGCTGAAACAAAAGATCGACCTGGGCGTTCTGGCGCCCCGCCGCCGCAGGACCGCCCAGTACCTGGTCCACCGGGGGCAGTACCCGGCCTGGAATCAGACGGAGGTCCGCTACTATCCGGTAGGAGACCGCATGTTCGAGGATCTTTTGTCCGACCTGAAGCGGGCGGAGCATTTCATCTTCCTTGAATATTTCATCATCGCCCGGGGCAAGCTCTGGGACTGGGTCTTCGAGATCCTGAAGGAGAAGGCGGCCGCCGGGGTAGATGTCCGGGTCCTCTACGATGACATCGGATCCATCCGGGTGGTCCCCCGCCATTTCATCCGGGACCTCCGGGAAGCGGGCATCCAGGTCATGGCCTTCAACACCGTGCGGCCCATTCTTTCCCTGGTCTATAACCACCGGGACCACCGGAAGATCGCGGTGATCGACGGCTGCGTCGGATACACGGGCGGGGCCAACCTGGCCGACGAGTACGCGAACCTGGAGGTCCGCTTCGGCCACTGGAAGGACGGGGCGGTCCGTCTCTACGGGGAGGGGGTCTGGAACCTGACCGTCATGTTTCTGAACATGTGGAACGCCTTCGATCCCCGGGACAGCCACTACCAGGACTTCGCCCCCCACCGCTGGCACCCGGCGCCCTTTCCCACGGACGGCCTGGTCCAGCCCTTCTCCGACACGCCCCTGGACGATGAGCCGGTGGGCCGGAACGTGTACCTGGAGCTGATCAGCCAGGCGGAGCGGTATGTCTATCTCTATACGCCCTACCTGATCCTGGATAATGACCTGGAGACCGCCCTCCGCCTGGCGGCGAAGCGGGGGGTGGACGTCCGTCTGGTGACACCGGGCATCCCGGATAAGCGCCTGATCTATTCCATCACCCGCTCCTTCTACGGGCCGCTCTTCCGGTCCGGCGTGAAGATCTATGAGTACAGCCCCGGCTTCATCCACTCGAAATGCTGCCTGGCGGACGGAGAGATCGGGCTGGTGGGCACCATCAATCTGGACTTCCGCAGTCTCTACCTCCATTTCGAGGATGGCGTTCTGATCATGGAGAACCGGGGCGCCCTGGGCCCGCTGGAGGATGATTTCCACGCCACCTTCCGGAAGAGCCGCCGGGTCAGCCGAGAAGACCTCCGCCGCTACCCCCTTTCTTCGATCATCGGCTTCTTCCTCCGGGTCCTGAGCCCCCTGCTGTAGATAGGATATATATGAAAGAAAAATTCCGCCGCCCCTTCTGTGAAGAGGGGAAAAAGACTTCGTCGCTGGACGTTCCCGGGACTAAGGCGGCCCTGGCGGACGTTCTCCTGGCCGGCGCCCGTCGGGCGCCGGTTTCTTTCCATATGCCCGGCCATAAGGGCCAGTCGTTTTTCCGCGCCCATGGCTTCGGGCCGGTGATCGACCGGCTGCCGGACCTGGATATTACGGAGATCCCCGGCGCGGACAACCTTTTCGTCCGGTCCGGGGTCCTGGGAGATCTGGAAGAAAGGTGGCGGGCCCTCTATCAAGCGTCTGCCTGCCGGCTTCTGGTCAATGGCTCCACCTGCGGGCTGGAGGCGGCGGTGATGGCCGCCGCCCGGCCCGGTCAGCCGGTCCTCCTGGCCCGGAACTGCCACCGGTCTGTTCTGAATGGGGCCTTGATGGCCGGCGCCCGGCCCGTCTGGCTCTATCCGGAAGAGGCGGCGGAGCGGGCCGGGAAACCAGGCGCGGCGGAAAAAGCCGGATCATCGGCGGCAGCGCCGGGCGCGGCTTTCAATCGCCCGGGCGCGGCGAACAGCGCCGGCCCATCAGCCTTCAGCGGGCTTCTCTCCGACTATCCCCGCTTCTCCCGGGGCCTGACAGCCGCTGCCGTGGCCCGGGCCCTGGATGAGACGCCGGACGCGGCCTGCGTAGTCATCACCAGGCCGGATTACTACGGCTTCCTGCCGGACCTCACCGCCATCGCGGCGGAGGTCCACCGGCGGGGGAAAGTCCTGATCGTGGACCAGGCACACGGGGCTCATCTGAAGTTCATGGAGCCGATCCTGGGCCGGCGGCTGGGGGCCGAGTCCCTGGGGGCGGACCTGGTGGTGACCAGTATCCATAAGACGCTGGCGGGTTTCACCCAGTCCTCGCTTCTGACCTTCCGTCCGGACCGGATCTCTCCTGCCCGGCTGGACCGCGCCCTGGAGATGGTGGAGAGCTCCAGCCCCTCCTATCTCCTGATGCTCTCTCTGGACATGGCGGCTTCCGTACTGGAGGAGGAGGGACCTTCCCTGATGCGGAGCTGGCTGTCTGACCTGGCCTGGTTCCGGCGGGCGGCGGGGGAAATCCCAGGTCTTCAGGCGCTCACCGCGCCGGACCTGGATCCGTCGAAGCTGCTTCTTTCCATGGCGCCTCTGGGTCTGACCGGAGAAGGCCTGGAGGCCGCTCTGGAGGAAAGGGGGATCATCCCGGAGCTGTCAGACCGGCACCTGGTCCTGGGCATGACCGGCATCGGGAACGTGCGGTCCGACTATGAGAAACTGGCGGCGGCGCTGGCGGAGATCGCGGAAGGGGCGAAGCGGGCTGGCGGCCTGCCGGAGGGCGGAGATGTGGGGCCGATGACCGGCGAAGTCCCGGCCTTCGGGGGCGCGGGCTGGCGGCCCTATGAACGGGCGGGCCGGCTGGAGCGTCTGCCGGTGCCGGCTGAGACGGAGCGGCTGGAACTGGAGCTCGCGGCGGGGCGCGCCGCCGGCGGGTCCCTGACGCCGTACCCGCCTGGGGTGCCTGTGGTCTGTCCGGGAGAGGTGCTCTCGGAGGGGGTCATCCGCTATCTTCAGGACCTCCTCCGGCGGGGGACGCCCGTGGCGGGGGTCGACCGCGCGGGGAGGATCCTGGTCGGGCGGGAATGAGCGTCCGCCGGGGAGCCTTTGTCAGGAAGGTCTGGTCAGCGGGACCGAAACTGGCATAAAGATTGCGTTAAGGAAAGAGGGCTGGAGGCCTTGCGAAACGCGGCGTGAAACAATTTCGAGAGGGCGGGCGCCGTGAGAATGATAGAAGATTCAGACTCTTATCCAGACGAAATGAATTGTAGTATTTTGGTGATGGTTTCGTGTATGGTTTTTGGTGACAATTAATTATCGAGGGTGTATAATGCATGCGTGTAGTTATATGCGGAATAATCATCAACTTTTTCAAGAAAGGAAGGTTTCAGAGATGAGTTCGTATGCAAAGCATTTGCATAGCATTGATGCCGGGCATTATAAAAACACGGCAGCATGTGAAACCGAAATCATGCCGATACCTGCAGTGGTAAAGATCCCGCTGTCCCAGCACATCGGCAAGCCCTGCCAGCCGCTGGTGCAGAAGGGCGACACGGTGAAGGTGGGCCAGAAGATCGGCGATATCGACGCTTTCATCAGCGCCCCGATCCATTCCAGCGTATCCGGTACGGTCACTGGGATTGAGCGGATCCGTTCTGCCAATGGCGGTTATGACACCCGCGTCGTGATCGAGACAGACGGCAAGCAGGAGATTTCGGAGACCTGTGTGAAGCCCGAGGTCACGGACTTTAAGGCTTTCGTCCAGGCGGTCCGCGACAGCGGTCTGGTCGGCATGGGCGGCGCGTCCTTCCCGACCTCCGTGAAGTTCAACCCGAAGAACATCGATGAGGTGGATACCCTGATCGTGAACGGCGCGGAGTGCGAGCCCTTCATCACATCCGACCACCGGACCATGCTGGAGGCGACGGAGGATGTCATCGACGGCGCTGCCACGGTCGTGAAGTGGATGGGCATGAAGGAAGGCGTGATCGGTGTCGAGGCGAATAAGATGGACGCCATCGATGCCCTGAATAAGATGATCGAGAAGAAGGGGATCAAGAACCTTCGGACCTTCGTCCTGCCCGCCAAGTACCCGAAGGGCGCTGAGCGTGTCCTGATCTATGAAGTGACGGGCAGAAGATGCGACGCCGGCAAGCTTCCCGCGGATGTGGGCGTGGTCGTGTCCAATGTGTCTTCCATCGCTTTCCTGGGTCAGTACTTTAAGGACGGCATTCCTCTGATCAAGCGGCGTGTCACTGTGGACGGCGACGCGATCACCAACCCGAAGAACGTCATGACCCTGTTCGGCACCTCTGTGAAGGACCTGGTCGCGTTCTGCGGCGGCTATAAGAAGGCTCCGAAGAAGATCATCATGGGCGGGCCGATGATGGGCCGCGCGACCTTCTCCGATGAAGTTTCCGTCATTAAGAATAATAACGCCATCCTCTGCTTCGATGAGGATCAGGCCTTCATCCCGAATGAGACGGCCTGCATCAACTGCGGCAGATGCCACCAGGCCTGCCCCTTCAATCTGCTCCCGACAGGCCTGGCGGACGCCTACCTGCATAAGGACGTCGACAGACTGAATGAGCTTCACGTTATGGAATGCATGGGCTGCGGCAGCTGCTCCTTCGTATGTCCTGCCCACCGGCCTCTGAGCTTCATGCACACTCTGGCCAAAGGTTTAGTAAAGGAGGCTGGGAAGAAATAATGGATAAGAATATTACGGCTGGAAACCTGACCGTATCCTCCGCTCCTCATATCGTGACGAGCCTGGATACGGCGAAAACGATGCAGCTCGTCCTGATCGCGCTGATCCCGGCGCTCTGCGCGAGC
This sequence comes from uncultured Eubacteriales bacterium, assembly GCA_902784035.1. Lineage (GTDB taxonomy): Bacteria > Bacillota > Clostridia > Peptostreptococcales > Anaerovoracaceae > Aminicella. The sequence continues at coordinate 1,761 of CACZTH010000037.1, read as the reverse complement.
ACCTATTTCTTCGGACCCCGGGTCCTGCTTCTCACCGCCGTCTGCATCGTCGGCTGTGTCCTCTGTGAGTGGGCCTATGAGAAGATCATGAAGAAGCCGGTCACCATTCAGGACTTCAGCGCCTGCGTGACGGGCGCCCTGCTGGCCTTCAACCTGCCGGCGAATTTCCCGATCTGGATGGCCCTCATCGGCTGCGTCGCTTCCATCGTCGTGGTGAAGATGATGTACGGCGGACTGGGCCGCAACTTCGCGAACCCGGCCATCGTCGGGCGTATCGTCCTGCTGCTGTCCTTCACCTCCCAGATGACCTCCTGGCCAGTCGCCAGAGGGATGGGCGTTGACGCGAAAACGGCCGCGACCCCGCTGAACCTGATGAGCGACGGCGGCCAGATCCCTCCGCTGAAGAATATGTTCCTCGGCATGAGGGGCGGCGCCATGGGCGAAGTCTGCGCCATCGCGCTGATCATCGGCGGTCTCTTCCTGATCTGGAAGAAGATCATTTCGCCGATCATCCCTGCCTCTATGCTGGGCACCATGTTCGTGATCTCTCTGATCTACTATGCTGTGAAGGGCGGTTATCAGGACTATAACGCCCTGTACATGGCTGTCTATCAGGTCCTCGCCGGCGGCGCGGTCCTGGGCGCTTTCTTCTGCGCGACCGATTATGTCACTTCCCCGATCATGCCCACGGCCCGTCTGATCTACGGCTGCGGCATCGGCGCGGTGACCATGATCATTCGTCTGATGTGCTCCTATCCGGAGGGCGTTTCCTTCGCCATCCTGTTCATGAACATCATGACTCCGCTGATCGAGAAGACTGTGACGAAGAGATACTATCAGAGTCTCTATGGAGGTGGAAAGAATGAAAAGTAACACGTATAAGGAGTACATCGCTCCCGTCGTCGTGCTCGTCGCCATCTGCCTGGTGGTCTCCGCCGCGCTGGCGCTGACCTACGGCGTGGCCAACCCCATCATCGTGAAGAACGCGAAGGCGAACGCGGATAAGGCTCGGGTAGAGCTGCTCTCAGACGCGAAGGGGGAAGGTTTCGAGCAGGTGAAGGGAACGCTGGCGAAGGATGGCCAGGTGCAGGTCACTGAGTGCTATAAAGCGAAGAACCAGGCCGGCGCGGTCATGATGGTCCAGACCCCGTCTTTCGGCGGCGCTCTGACCATGATGGTCGGCATCAATAAAGACGGTGAGGTCACCGGCGTGAAGGTCATGAGCCATTCGGACACCCCGGGCGTCGGCACCAAGAACTGGGACGGCAACAACATCGTTACCGCCTATGAGAAGAATAAGGATGGAAAGAAGGTCACGGAGGCTGATTTCAAGCAGTCCACCGTGAAGAAGTCTTCCATCAGCTACATCAGCGGTGCTTCCGTCAGCGGCAACGCCCTGTATCTGGGCGTGAAGGTCGCGCTGAAGCAGTTCAGTGATATGGGAGGTGTCAAGTAATGGCTAAAGAAAGCAGACTTCAGTATCTGACCAACGGCCTTATTAAGGAGAACCCGTCCCTGGTCCTGGTGCTGGGTACCTGCCCGACACTGGCGACGACCTCGTCGGTCATTAACGGCGTGGGCATGGGACTCTCCGCGATGGCGGTTCTGATCTGTTCCAATATCGTAATTTCCGCCCTGCGGAACATCATTCCGGATAAAGTTCGTATCCCGTGCTACATCACGGTCATCGCGGGCTTCGTCACGGTGGTCCAGCTCCTGCTCCAGGCCTATGTGCCTGCCCTGTATGGCGCTCTGGGCCTG
>CACZTH010000036.1 GCA_902784035.1 uncultured Eubacteriales bacterium | reverse complement strand
GACCGGACAGGGCCTTCAGGAAACTTCCGCCCTGAAGGGCCGCGGAAAGGATCTCCACCACCGTGGCATAGCTGTACCCCTTATAGCCGGCCAGCTCGTCCCCGATCCCTCCTAAGGGCGCCAGGGCCGCTGTTCCCTTCTTCAGGTCCTCCAGGATCTGCTCACTGTCCGTCAGGGCAGACCCGTCCTGACCGATCACCATGCCAGCCGGGGTCGATTTCCCGCTCCGGGCGAAGAATTCGATCTTCCCCCGCTGGGTGATCGACGTGGCGCAGTCGATGCAGAAGGGGAAGGGCTCGTCCGTCGGGAAGGCGAAGGTCAGAGGATTGGTCCCCAGCATGTTCTCCACCCCGAAGGTCGGAGCGATAGAGGGCCGGGCGTTGGTCCCGGCGATCCCCAGCATGCCCTCGTTCGAAGCCATGGTCGCCCAGTAGCCGGCGATTCCGTAATGAGTGGAATTCCGGATGGCGGCCATGCCCATCCCGTATTTCCGCGCCTTCTCGATGATGGTCTCCATGGCCCGATGGGAAGCCACCATCCCCATCCCGTCATGGGCGTCTGCCACCAGGGTGGTCGGTGTGTCCTTCAGAACCTCATACTCGGTCACCGGCTTTTGGATCCCGGCCAGGATCCGGTCGATGTAAATGGGCTTGAACCGGTTGCAGCCATGGCTCTCGATGCCCCGGCGGTCGCTCTCCATGAGGACATCGGCGCAGAGAGCCGCGTCCTCAGCCGGGACCCCCACCGCCTTGAAGGCGTCGGTCATGAAATCTCCGATCAGCTTCCAGGGCACATAGGGCCTGGTCTCCTGTTCCAGCCGCTCGATCACAGCGTTCTTATCCGCCACGACAGTCTCCTTTCTTAATGCTTATGAATAAAGAGAACAGGGCCGCGCGGTCTGGCATCCAGCCTGCGCGGCCCCGATCATCCGCTCCCCGCCCGGGGAGCGGGCTTCCATCAGCGCTTCACCTTAAAAGCCCCGAAGCCCGCGTAGGCCGCGGCGCCGCCCAGGTCCTCCTCGATCCGAAGGAGCTGATTGTATTTCGCCACCCGCTCGGACCGTCCCGGGGCGCCGGTCTTAATCTGACCGGTGTTCAGGCCGACGCAGAGGTCGGCGATGGTAGTGTCCTCCGTCTCGCCGGACCGGTGGGAGACCACAGCCGTCATGCCCGCCGCGTGAGCCATCTTAATGGCGTTCAGCGTCTCGGACACAGTGCCGATCTGGTTCAGCTTGATCAGGATGGAATTGGAGCAGCCCAGCTCGATCCCTTTCGACAGCCGCTTGGTATTGGTGACGAAGAGGTCGTCCCCCACCAGCTGCAGCCTGTCGCCCAGGGTATCGGTGAGGAGTTTCCAGCCTTCCCAGTCCTCTTCATCCAGCCCGTCTTCCAGGGAGATGATGGGATATTTCTCCGCCAGAGCCTTCCAGTGGTCCACCAGCTCCGCGGAGGTGAACTTCTTCCCGCTCTTCGGCTGAACATAGGTCCCCTTCTCCGGGCCCTTCCATTCACTGGCCGCCGCGTCGATGGCCAGGACGAAATCCTTCCCGGGCTCGTAGCCGCACTCCCGGATGGCCCGGAGGATGTATTCGATGGTCTCCTCGTCAGAGCTCAGATCCGGCGCGTAGCCGCCCTCATCGCCGACGCCAGTGGCATAGCCGTCCGCCTTCAGGAGCTTGGCCAGCTTGTGATAGACCTCGGTGCACCAGCGGAGGCCCTCATGGAAGGAAGGCGCGCCGGCGGGCATGATCATGAACTCCTGGGTGTCCACCGTGTTGGAGGCGTGGGCGCCGCCGTTCAGAATATTCATCATGGGCACCGGCAGGGTGCTGCCATTAATCCCGCCGAAGTAGCGGTACAGGGGAACATCCAGGGCCTGGGCCGCCGCCTTGGCGCAGGCGATGGACACAGCCAGGATGGCGTTGGCGCCGAACCGGGACTTATCCTCCGTCCCGTCGGCCTCCAGCATGGCCTGATCGATGGCGTACTGGTCAGACGCGTTCATGCCCTCCAGCAGCTCATTAATCTCGATATTCACATATTTCACGGCCTTCTGGACGCCCTTGCCGCCGAACCGCTCGGGGTCTCCGTCCCGAAGCTCCAGCGCCTCGAACTCACCTGTGGACGCGCCGCTGGGGCAGGCCGCCCTGCCGACGGTCCCATCCACCAGATAGACCTCCGCCTCCACGGTGGGGTTTCCGCGGGAGTCGATGATCTCCCGGCCGATTACCTTCTCGATCTCCAAGTAATCCATGTTCGAATTCCTTTCTCATCGCGGCAGGCGCCGCATCCAACCGTTCCTGTCAATCAGGCAGGCCTCCCGGCCTGACGCTTCGATTATACTACATTTTCCTTCATAGAACAAAGACCGCGCCGCAGAGGCCCGCCTTTGTTAACAGGCTCAGGCCTCTATGATCGCCCGGTTGACCTTCCGGAGGACATCCGCCGTGTTCAGGCCGTGGACCAGACAGGCTTCCGACAGGGTCTCCATCTGGGAAGAAGGACATCCGATGCAGTGCATGCCCACGCTGACCAGGGCGCGGACCGCTTCAGGGTGATCCATGACGATCTCTGAGATCAGCATATCCTTCGTGACGGGCCCCTCCATGTTCTCCAGGGCCTGGGCCTTCTCCTCCAGCGTATAGTCCAGCTTCATCCGGGACAGGTCCTCCCGGGGAATGCCCAGGACGTCCAGCCCGAAGTTGTCTTTATATACATCCCAGACCGCGGGCGAGAAGGCCGCGGGAATATCCGGCCGGATCCGGAAATTCCGGATGCCCATGGCCAGGATGGCCAGAAACTCCGCCATGCCTTCCCCGCCCTCCATGGACAGGATCAGCTCGAAGGGAAGATCGTTCACATCCTCCAGGCTGAGCAGGACCCGGAGGCGGAAAAGGGTCAGAAGAATGGTATAGAGGCCGGCCCCCTCTTCCTCCTTAAAGAGCCGGGGAAAGGCGTCCGCGCCATAGAGGTGGCCCAGTTTCTCCGGGTCCAGCTCCTTCCCCAGCG
>CACZTH010000035.1 GCA_902784035.1 uncultured Eubacteriales bacterium | reverse complement strand
CATGATAGCCCTTATCCTCGGCTTCTCTCCGCCCCATGGTCACATAGTATCGATCCACGGAACGGCAGCCCTGCAGATGATAAGCCTCTCCGTAGGATCGAAAGAGAAAGACGGGCGTGCCTGTTCCGGCTTCTTTCGCGCCGCATTCAGGACAGGGGTGGTATTTCTTCTTGATGGACTGACTCAGCGTCACCAGCTCACACCTCGCCTTCACATATGTGCACCCCGGATCATGGTACTTCGTTCCCCGCTCTGGAAATACACAGACCGTCTCATCTGTTCCATCGTCTCCCGGCCCATCCCCGCCAGTCTTCACTGTATCCGCCCCGGTAAAGGCCCTTGCCGTGATTCTGGCCTGAAAAGTGGCTCTTCCGGCCAGCCCGAACAAGCCACCCTCCCGAAATTCAGATCTGGACGTCAGACTGATCAGGTCCTGGATTCCTTCCTCTTCATAGAAATATCGATAAGAGGTGATCGCGAAATTCAGGCCGGGCTTTCTGTTTTCCCGCAGGATTCGAAGGGACACCGCCGCCGGAAGGGCGGCTTTCTGTTTTCTGAAAGCGCATTTCCCCTGCTCCAGTCGCAGTTCGTCCGCCGACGCGAACAGGACATTCTCACTCGTCCGGATGACCGGGATCATGCTGATAAGCATGAGTATCGCCAGGATAAAGATCGGGAAGATGATGGCTGCTTCCACGATAAGATTTCCCTTACGGCTGTTCAGGCTGATATTCATTCTCGACCTCATACTGCTTTCCATTCACCCTGAAAGTGGCTTGAATGCCTGAATAATGATCTTTCAGGCAGAAGCCGGGACTTACCATCGCCTGCATGTTGAGCTGGATCAGATCCATCATCCGAAGTACCCGGATGTCTTCATCCAGACAGGCAGTCATGAATTTCAGATATGCCTGGTAGTTTTCTCCTCGTCTGTTGCCAGGATCGATGCAGCCGACTTCTTTCTTCAGTTCAGGAAGCGCCTGGTCTCCAGGACCAGAAGCGCCCGACTCTTCTTCATCTGTATTCTCTGATCCGGTCCCTCTTCCGGGCTTGCCTGTCAGAATGCTTTCCAGATCCGTCGCCCAGGATTTCTCATCTTTCATGAAGGGGACCACCTTTCCCCGGATCAACAGCTTATAGTCATTGACACTCTCCACCAGTGCCCAGCCGGCCGACAGCGCCGCAGCGGCAGCTGGCGCGCCGGCCGGCGTAGCCAGGGCGGTGGCAAGTTCCATGATCAGGGCCTGCTTCGTCGGATCCTTCAGGAGAAAGGCCAGGTTGGCCGCCTCACGGATCGCGACGATCCGCCATTTCACGCCTGACAGGTTGGCCTCGTCAGTCGGCTCTCCACAGATCACATATTCGAGCTCGTTCCGGAAAAAAGTCCTGCCCAGCCCCCGTGAATCCTGACCATCCTTAAAGTACTGGAACAGATAATACTCTTCGAAAAACGCGTCTGTCCCCCGCCGCAGGCCAGTGGCAAGAGAAGTCATTCCCTTCGCGCGTTTTTTCAGGCCCTCCAGACTGATACCTGCCGGACTGCCCGCTGAGGGAAGCGCTGCTCTGGCGCGCTGGTTCCTGATTACGCCACCGGCACCGGAATCGGGTCCAGAGAAATAAGGATTCCCCCCGCCGTTCACCGGGTCCGTCTGAAAGGCCAGAGACTTCAGTTTTCCTGCCGCCGCGTACTCCCCCACCCGGACGATCTGCTTCCTTACCTGCGCAACAGAAGCCAGACTGTAGGGGTAAAGCTGACAATCCACTCCCTCGAAATCCAGGTACCCTTTCCCCCTGAAGCTTTCATTCCCATAGAAAAGGAGCTTCTTACCCGTGACCTGGGGAGTCCCGTAATAGGCGAACAAGCCATACCTGTCCTGGAGGTTCCGGTCATACTCCGACAAAACTGAAGCTGTCCATACAGAGCCCAGCCTTTCCACACCCGCCGCGACTGCCCGCTCCTTCGAAGCATGAACAAAAGCCATGACCATCGAAGTCAGGGTAATGAAAAACAGAGCTGCGAAAATCGTTACAGACCCTCTCCTACTCTTCAGATCCAAACTCTTCAGAACCATCACCGATCACCTCCTGGAGGCGCAGCGCTTCGGCTTCCCGGAGGCAGAAGCACCGTCCCGTCACGGGATGACGAAGGACCAGTCGAACAACGCCTCCGGGCGCCCTGGTTACTTCCACTTCCGACCGCGCGACCGACACAGGAAGCCGGTTCCCCATTTCCTTCCCCAACAAATCCTCATGGAGGTCCGTCTGCGCCTTCAGCCCCTCGAACTCAAACAGACACAGCCCAATCATGCTGAGGATGATCAGAAACAGAAGCGGGAGGACCAGGGCAGCCTCCACATAGCCCTCCCCCCGCTTAGAAACAAGCAGGCCCGGCCAGCTCAGGCGCCGGCGCCGCCCCGGTCTCCGCCTTCTATTACCCATTCAGCGCGCTGAAAGTGTCATTCACGAATCTGGTGATCTCTGTTCGAAAAATGACCCCTAACGCTACCGCCAGAGCAATGAGGATCGCGACCTGAACCAGCTCCATCCCAGACTGGTTCCCCATCATTTCCCTTCCTAATTCCTTCAATTTCCTATAATACTTCATCCAATACCTCCATTCGTCTGCAGGACCGCAGGGGCGGCCGTGATCATGATCAATACAAGCAGAAGAATCGCCAGTGGGAAAGTCAGCTTGGTCTCCGCCAGTTTCCCCTGTTCTTCCGCCATTTTTTTCCGGCTCTCCCAGAGCAGCCGGCTTTCAGAGCGGAGTTTTCCTGACACATCTGTCCCCCTGAACAAATGATCTGACAGGATCCCGGTCACTCTGGAAAATTCCCGGATGCCTTCCTGGGACGCCCGTTCTCGAAGCACACGGATCAAATGGCGGTTCTCTGTCCTGGCCTGACGCTGGATGTCTGAGATCATCCGGCGGAAGCCATCCTTCTCTCCCTTTTCTGTACCCGCCTCATAAGCCGCCGCGATCCTGGCGAAGGCATCCGGAAAGACCAGTCCCGCATCCATCAGCATGAGTACCTGATCCGTGAAGGCAGGCAGTCCACGGATGACCTCCTGGCGCCGTTTCTTCCGCTTTTCCGCCGCCCGTCTCACCTCATCCATATACAGGAAGAGGACCAGGACAGGCGCTCCCAGCAGAAAGAGAAAACCTGTCCGATCCCGCCGGATCCGCCATTGGAGCCGGGTACCATCGGGCAGCCTCGACGGAAGCAGGACCCTTTTTCCCGAGGTCCCTCCCACTTCCTGAAGCATCCGGTCCAGTGCCTGATCCATCTGGGATCTTCTGTTACCCTTCTCAGATGACTCCGCCTTCTTCCGTTCCCCGCGCAGGGTCAGCATGAGCTCGCGCTCTGTTTTCAGACCGCCTTTCTGAGCCCGCAGCCTGAGCGGATAGGACGCTTCCACGCCGGAACGCGGCCGATAGAGCCCTCTGACGCCGCCCTGATCGTCTAAGAGGTACTTTTTCCCGCCTCCCAGCCCCCGTCCCATCTGGAAAGACGCCAGCAATAAGGCGGCGATCAGGATCTTCGCCGCTCTTTTCCGGTTCTCTTCCCTCTGATAGAAAACCGAGATGGGACTGTCTCGTCCGGGAAGGATCTGAAGTACTCCATTTTTCAGCCTTTCAAACATCGATCTTGGTGATCCTTTCTGTCATGAGGAATGATGCGGCGGTCATCAGAAGCGCCATCGTCATCAGCAGCCGTCCAGCCAGGGTATCATATAGAACGGCGAGGTATCCTGGAGAAACTGACCGGAGAAAGATCAGGATCAAAGGCGGCATGAGAGCGATCATCCTGCTCTCATACTTTTTCTGGCTGACCAGGACCCTGATCTCATTCTCGATGGTCAGCTTCTCCCCCAGCATGACTGCCGCTCTTTCCAGGGCCCTCGAAACGTCGCCCCCGGTTTCCAGACAGGCTTCATAGACCCTGGCCAGATCCCGGGCTTCTTCCAGCCGCCACCGATCCGCCGTCCCATAGAGGACTTCACCCTCCCGGGCACCGGCGGCCATCGACCTTTCCAGCCTCTCCACCTCCCCAACGACCAGGCTGCCGGCGCCGTAGAGTCCCCTCAGCTCCCGATCCGCTTCCTGGAGGGCGTCCCGAAGATGCCGCCCCACCGCGAAGGAGCCGGAAAGACTATTCAACAGATCTCGAAACTGGATCCGAAACTGGGCGCGCCGCCGCTCCTGAAGGAAGGCTTCGCCGGACCTTCGGAGCCAGGGCCAGGCAGGCAGGACCAATAGGACTGGGATCCAGCTGTCATAGAAGAGAAGGCCTAAGATGAGAAGGCTTCCCGCCGCGCCGGCAGCCAGGAGCGCCTGACGCCGGCCGTGAAGACAAGGCTCCCCGGACAAGGTTCCCTTTCCCTCCTCCAGCCCCTTCGCCCTATCCTTCACTCTCCTCTTCTCCCGCCAGGCCCTGACCGGCAGAATCGTCCCCCTCTCTATCTTCCCTCTCATACTCTTCTTCTCCTCTCCAGAACCTTTCCATCCGGCTGAACTGGTTTCCCGTCGCCTGAAGACATCCATCCCGCCGGATGAATAAGGGATTCAGGACATATTCCCCATCGCGGAAGCCGCAGAGCTCCTGAACCTCCGCCACACAACGCCTGCCGTCCCCCAGCCTCACCAGATGGACCATCAGGTCCAGCCCCTCCACGATCTGGGCTCGGATGGCATCCATGGGGATCTGAGCTCCCATCAGGTACATTGCCTCCAGCCGCCTGAGCATGCCTCTGACAGAATTCCCGTGCCCTGTGGAGATTCCTGAATGGCCGGTGTTCATGGCCTGCAGCATGTCTGAGACGCTTCTGTCCCTGATCTCTCCCACGATAATCCGGTCCGGCCGCATCCGGAGACTGGTCCGGATCAGCATCTCCATGGTAACGCTGCCCTTCCCCATGGCATTGGCCTGGTGACATTCCATCTGAACCAGGTTTCTGATCTGGGGCAGCATCAGTTCACGGGAGTCTTCTATCACCACCACCCGCTCTTCAGCCGAAATCGCGTCACAGAGAGCGTTCAGAAAGGTGGTTTTCCCTGAGGAGGTTCCGCCGCTGATGAAGAGGTTGGCTCCCTTCCTGACCATGTCCCGGAGGAAGCAGGCGCAGTCACTGGTCAGAGTTCCCTGAGCCTCCATCTGAGCCAGGGTGATCCGTTCCCGGGCGAACTTCCTGATGGTGAGAGAAGGCCCCTCCGCCGCCACGTTCTTCCAGACCGCGTTCACCCGGGACCCATCCGGCAGACGGGCGTCCAGGATGGGATGAAGCTCGTTGATCTCCCGTCTTACATCCGCCGCTGTATTCCGGATAATATCCTCCAGTTCCTCCGGCGATCCGAACCGGACCTCCGCTGGATAGATCCCATCCTCATATTCGCAGAATATCCGGTCCGGCCCATTCACCATGATCTCATGGATCCTCGGGTCGTCCAGAAATGGCTGGAGAGGGCCCAGACGGGAAAACAGCCCAGCATGGACTCGTTCCGCCACCCTGGTCAGCTCCTGAAAGCCGAGATCCTCCGGCGCCCTGAAGACCGCCTCCTCGATGAGCGCGTGGATTTCTTCCTCCCCGGGCGCATCCTCGCTCAACCGGTCAGCGAGCCGGGCACGAACCTCTGTAAGGCACCGCTCGACCAGAGATTCAACCTTCTCGACCATACTGCTCTGCTCCTTCCGCTCCCTGCCGCGGGGATCGCTCTTTCTACCAGACACTGATTATTCCCCACCTGCGGCAGCGGGGCCTTTTCGGGGATCTCTCCTTCCACCAGTCACAGATCATTCCAGCGGATGGCCCACTTCCTCCACCACCGGAATCCCCTGCTCCAGCCTGTCTGTCAGCTCTTCTATGAGAGCCCTGGGAAAAGCGCCTGGCCAGGCCAGATGCTCCTCCTTCTCCCCGCCCTTCCCCCGGCAGACCATCTGACAGCGTCCATCGATATGGTCACAGACCAGGTCAGCGGCCGCCTCTTCGAACCCCTTCTCCTCTCCTTCAGAACAGACCTTCTGAAAGCCTGCCCCCGATCCACTGATCCCCAGGAGATGGACCGCCTGGTCACAGCGCCGAAGGAGACGAAGATGCCCGATCGAAAGCTCCGGCCCCACATCCAGAAACAGGTGACGATAGTGGCCGTAAGCCTGAAGCTGATCCAGAAAATGGGTCATCAGTTCCTCGGTCAGGGATTCAGACAGCGGATTCCGCAGGGTCCGGCTCCGGATCATGTCCACCCCCCGCGCCTGGGTGAGACAGGCGTCCAGCGGAAGGGGATGACCTCTCTGCAGCCTGTAAAGAAAACGGAGCAGGTCGCCTCCCCCTTCTGGGCTGCCGAGAAGAAGACGGGAAGAATCCAGGAGCCTCAGGTTAAGATAGAGAACAGACCCTGGCGCCCTTGCCGCCAGCCGGCCTGCCGCCCCCAGGGCAAGCGCTGTGCAGGCCTTCCCCATGCTGCCTGTCGTAAACATGGTCAGGCGGAGGCTGGCCTCCCTGCCGGATAAGGGCAAAGGTCCCCCCCGCCCAGCCGCTGAAAGGAAACGAAGCCGGACCAGAATCCTGCGGGCATCTTCATAATAGGAAAGCTCATCCTCCTTCTCAGGATCAGGCCGGTCTGTCAGCAGGATTAACATAGCTCCCTCAGGGAAACCAGATGCCTCTGGCCAGGAGGACCGGTCAAGGTCTGTCAGAATCAGGTCCAATTTCCCATCCTGTCGAAATGCCTCCGCAGACCCATCCAGGACCTGAAAGCGAAACCCACCCCCGAAACGGGACAGGGTCTCCGCCAGCTTCATAGAATATACAGGGTCCCGTAAGGCGATGCCCACCCGCGTCATCCTCATTCCTGCTGCCTCCTCTCCTTCGCGTACTCAGGTTAGCATTTTCCCCATTCTGTTACAACCATTATTTTCCATTATTTCCAGAATATTATATTCTCCGTCCATCCATTGACAGGAGGCCGGCAAGTGTATAGAATATGAATAGAATTCAAGATCTTCAGGGCGGGGCGCGATTCCCCACCGGCGGTACAGCCCGCGAGCCGTAAGGCATGATCCGGTGAGATTCCGGAGCCGACCGTATAGTCGGGATGGAAGAAGATATGCATTTCGTATTCTACGCGCCCTGGAATATTTTCCAGGGCGTTTTTTGATCCGGCAGCTGTTTTCGCATGCCGGGATGAAGTGTGTGCCCTGACGACTGTCCGGGCATTTTCTTTTTCGCCCGAGATCCGGAAAGCGAGTGAGATGAGACATGACTGACAGATCCTTCGATGAGGAAATGATGCGCCGTGCCCTGGCGGAGGCTGTGAAGAGCGGCGGCTTCGTCAATCCTAATCCCCTGGTGGGCGCTGTGGTCGTGAAGGATGGACGGATCATCGGCATCGGCCGCCATGAGCGGTACGGCCAGCTCCACGCGGAGCGGAACGCCCTGGCCAGCTGCACGGAAGACCCGAGGGGCGGCACGATCTATGTGACGCTGGAACCCTGCTGCCACTACGGTAAGACGCCGCCCTGCACGGAGGCGATCATCGAACGGGGCCTTGCCAGGGTGGTCTATGGTTCCCCGGACCCGAACCCTCTCGTCGCCGGAAAGAGCGGACAGATCCTTCGGGCAGCGGGCATCCAGGTAGAAGGCGGCCTGCTGGCGGAGGAATGCGACAGGATTAATCCACGCTTCTTCCATTACATCACGACGAAAACGCCCTTTGTGACGATGAAATACGCCATGACCCTGGACGGGAAGACTGCCTGCTGGAATGGCGCATCTAAATGGGTCACCGGGCCGGAAGCCCGCCGCCATGTCCACGAGACACGGGGGCTCTGCATGGGCATCATGACTGGGATCGGCACAGTCCTGGCTGATGACCCCCAGCTGACCTGCCGGGACGCGGCAGGCCTGGATCCAGTCCGAATCGTCTGTGACAGCAGGCTCCGGACTCCGCTGGAAGCCCGCCTTCTCCGGGACATCACCTGCCCTGGCGGGACGAAGGGCCCCGGCAGGATCCTGGATCCGGAGATACTATCCACTACAGATACCTTCACATCCGACGATCATTCCCGCTATCCCAGGACCATCCTGGCCACCTGCGAGCGGAATCCGGCGGCTCAGGCGCCTTACCTGAAGGCTGGAGCGGACCTGCTCCTCTGTCCGGAAGACGAGGACGGCCACCTGGACCTTCCTATTCTGATGAAAGCGCTTGGCTCCCTGGGCATGGATTCCATCCTCCTCGAGGGAGGAAGCGGCTTGAACTGGTCCGCCTTGAAGGCGGGGCTGGTTCATCAGGTTCAGGCCTACGCCGCGCCGAAGCTTTTCGGCGGCCGGACGGCCAATACCCCTGTAGGCGGGGCGGGCGTGGATCATCCCGCTGACGCGGTCCCCCTGACGGATATCACCGTCAGGACAATCGGTCCGGATCTCCTGATCGAGGGACGGATCCCCCACCCTGGCGAGGACGCGGAAATCAGGCGGCGGCAGGCGGAGGCCTGACCGGCCGCAGGAGAATACCTTTGTTAACCAATACTTATTCAGATAGAAAGGACGGACATGTTCACCGGGATCATCGAAGAAACGGGAACGGTCGCTTCCATTGACACCCACGGGCGGCACGCCCGAATCACCATCCGGGCAGCCGTCGTCCTTGGCCAGCCCAAGCCCGGCCAGCGGCGTCCGGAGGATCGACCGACTGAAATCGGAGACAGCATCTGCGTCAACGGCATCTGCCTGACGGTGACCGATCTGACCCCAGACAGCTTCAGCGCCGACGTCATGCCGGAAACCATGCGGAGATCCTCCCTCGGGGCGCTCCGGACGGGAAGCCCCGTCAACCTGGAACGGGCCATGGCCATGAACGGCCGTTTCGGCGGTCACATCGTTTCCGGCCACATCGACGGCACAGGCACCATCCGGTCTATCCAGCGGGATGAGAACGCGGTCTGGTTTCGGATCGCGGCGGAAGACAGCCTGCTCCGCTACATCGTGGAGAAGGGAAGCATCGCCATCGACGGCATCAGCCTGACGGTGGCGGAGGTGTCCCACGTCCGCGGGAAAGGCTGGTTCAGCGTCTCTGTCATCCCCCACACCCTGTCCGAAACGTCCCTGTCCGAGAAGAGGGCAGGCAGCATCGTCAATCTGGAGGCCGACATCATCGGGAAATATGTGGAGCAGCTTCTAACCCTGGGGACCGCTTCCCTGGACATTTCGGACAAAGACAGCCCGGCGGGATCGGTCAGAAGACCCGCTTCCCTGTCCGGCGGCCCGTCGAAAAACGGAGGCAGGACACAGGAGGACGAGGAGAAAGACCGCCGGCTTCGGTCCCTCTTGGCCGGCATGTGAGCTGTCCCGGGCGGCATTTCCTGACCGAGACGCGATCCGCTTGCGGCGGTCCCTTTTCGGCCGGCATGTGGAGCCGCTCACCGGTCCCTCAACCGCGTCGCGGAAGATCGAACTTCGACCAATTACATAGACATTCACCATTCATTATCTACAGGAGGCAATCATGTCTGAGAAGAACGAGCAGAAAATCAAGCTTCCCGAGGGTTTCCGCTTCGGGACGATCCCCCAGGCACTGGAGGATCTGAAGAACGGAAAAATCATCCTTTGCACGGATGACCCTGACCGGGAGAACGAGGGCGACCTGATCTGCGCCGGCGAGTTCGCGACCACCGAAAACCTGAACTTCATCGCCAGCGAGGCGAAGGGGCTGATGTGCATGCCCATGGGCATTGAAGCCATTGAACGCCTCCACCTGCCTCAGATGGTCCAGGACAACCAGGACAACCATGAGACCGCCTTCACGGTCTCCATCGACCATGTATCCACCACCACCGGCATCTCCGCAGTGGAACGGGGAATCACCGCCCGCATGGCGGCGGACCCCTCCAGTAAACCTGAGGACTTCCGCCGGCCCGGCCACATGTTCCCCCTGCTGGCGAAGGACGCCGGCGTTTTCGTCCGGAACGGCCACACCGAGGCCACTGTGGACCTGCTCCGTCTGGCGGGCATGGAGCCCGTGGGCATCTGCTGCGAGATCATGGCCCCAGACGGCACCATGATGCGGACGCCGGAGCTTGCCCGTTTCGCCATGGAACACGGCATCACCTTCATCACCATTAAAGACATCCAGGAATACCGGAAGAAGCATGACAAGCTGGTGGAATGCGTCACCATCGCCGACCTGCCAACCAGCTACGGCAGCTTTAAGGCCCACGCCTACATCAACAAGCTGAACGGCGAGCACCACATCGCTTTAGTAAAGGGTGACATCGACGGCGGCGATAATGTTCTCTGCCGGGTCCACTCCGAGTGTCTGACCGGCGACGCCTTCGGCTCGCTCCGATGCGACTGCGGCCAGCAGCTCCACGCGGCCATGAAAGCCATCGAGCAGGAAGGCCGGGGCATCCTCCTTTACATGCGGCAGGAAGGCCGGGGCATCGGCCTGGTCAACAAGCTGAAGGCCTACACCCTCCAGGACCAGGGCATGGATACCCTGGAGGCCAACCTGGCCCTGGGCTTCCCCGGCGACGCCCGGGAATATTACATCGGCGCCCAGATCCTGAAGGACCTCGGTGTCCACACGATCCGCCTGCTGACCAACAACCCTCAGAAGGTCTATGAGCTCGGCGAATATGGTATGGAGATCATCGAGCGGGTGCCCATCCAGATGCCAGCCAACGCGAAGGACATCTTCTACCTGAAGACCAAGCAGAAGAAGATGGGCCACCTGCTGAATTATAAGTAAGTCAGTCGCTGAGGAGAGCGGCGCCGTACGCTCCCCTGACAGAAAGGAATGAACGATGAATATCTTCGAAGGAAAAGTTGTCTCCAATGGTTATAAGATCGGCATCGTCTGCGCCCGATTCAACAGCTTCATCACCCAGAAGCTCCTGGACGGCGCCATCGACGGCCTGACCCGCCACGACGTGAAGGATGAAGACATCTCTGTGGCCTGGGTCCCGGGCGCATTCGAGATCCCTGTGGTTGCGCAGCGCATGGCCAAGTCCGGAAAATATGACGCCATCATCTGCCTGGGCGCCGTGATCCGCGGCAACACCCCCCACTTCGACTACGTATGCGCCGAGGTCTCGAAGGGCGTCGCCCAGATCTCCCTGAATGAGGGCATGCCGGTCATGTTCGGTGTCCTGACCACGGAGAACATCGAACAGGCCATCGAGCGGGCCGGCACGAAGGCCGGAAATAAGGGCTACGACTGCGCCCTGGGCGCCATCGAGATGATCGGCCTCATGAAGTCTCTGTAAATCCACATATCGCGGAAATCGAACAGCACTCAGCGGGGTTCACATCCCCCTAATTGAAATCGGCTGCGTCCATAGGAATACCATGGACGCAGCCGATTTTCCGTAGGCCGGGCTGAAAGCGTCAGGGAGGCGCTCCCGCTGCAGCCGGTTGATATTCTGCCTCTTATTCCCGGTCCAGGATCTTCCCATCCCTGGACAGGGTCACCACCTGCCAGGGGATGAACTTCCCGCTGTTTCTCAGCGCCGTTTCCGCGGCTCTCTGAAGGCCACCGCAGCAGGGCACCTCCATCCGGACGATGGTGACGCTCTTAATATCGTTGCGGGCGATGATCTCGGTCAGTTTCTCCGAATAATCAACCGCGTCCAGCTTCGGGCAGCCGATCATGGTGACCCGTCCCTTCATGAATTCCTCATGCATATTGGCATAGGCATAGGCGGAGCAGTCCGCCGCGATCAGCAGCTTCGCCCCGTCATAAAACGGCGCCTGCGCCGGCAGGAGCTTGATCTGACAGGGCCACTGGCCCAGCCTGGACACCGGCTCCGCCTGGGAACCCCTGCCCGCGCCCTCACTCGCCACTTCCCGGGCGCCGCTGAACTCCATGAAGCGGGAGCCCGGGCAGCTATGACCAGCGGCCTGTTCGTCGGACACCCGCGCTTCTGTCCTCTGTTCCCGCTCCCGCATCTTCGAAGCCTCCTGCGCCTTCCTAACGGCAGCCTGATCATAAGCCGGCGCTTCCCTTTCCTCGAAGGAAATGGCGCCCCTCGGGCAATTCGGGAGGCAGTCACCTAAGCCATCGCAGAAATGCTCTCTGACCAGCTTCGCCTTCCCGTTAACGATGTCGATCGCCCCCTCATGACAGGCCGTCGCGCAGATCCCGCAGCCATCGCATTTCTCTTCATCGATATGAATGATCTGTCTAATCATTTCTCTTCCCCTTTCTTTCATCTGTGTCTACAATATTATCTTTAGGAGAAAATGTACGTGGTTTAAACCACATTTTGAAGAAAAGGTCAGAAAAAAGCCTGGGAAAACGGACCCAGGCATCAGCCGCTCAGGAATGGATCCCGGCAGAGGAGAAATGGTCGTTCCGGCCGTCTGTCAGCCATTGAAGACATACCGGTCCAGCCGCTTGAAGGCTTCCTCCACCCGCGAGAACGGAGAAGCCAGGTTCATGCGGATGGTATCAGGGACCTGGAAGGGCCGGCCATCCTGCCAGAGGACGCCGACAGAGACGCCTTTTTTCAGGAGCTCATCCACAGACATGTCATGGGCCCGGCACCAGCTTCCCACATCCAGGTAGAGCATGTAGGTCCCCTCGGGAGACGCTGCCTCCACCCCCTCGAAATGCTCCCTGATGAAGGCGGCGGCGAAGGAGGTGTTCTCCTGGAGGACATGCCGGAGCTCCTCCAGCCAGGCAGCTCCTTCCGGGCTGTAGCCCCCGATCAGAGCGTGCATGGACAGAACATTCATGCCATTATAGCCCGTGGCCGCGGCTTCATAACTGACCCGGTCTCTCAGACAGGGATCATAGATGATGTGATAGGACCCGACCAGACCGGCCAGATTGAAGGTCTTGGAGGGAGCATAGGCCGCGATCACCCTGCTTCGGGCGTCCTCGGAAATGGCCTGGAGGGGGATGTGCCGGAAGCCCGGCAGAGTCAGGTCCGACCAGATCTCATCGGAGAAGACGATGCAGTCGTTCTTCCGGAAGACCTCCATGGCGCCTTCCAGTTCCCGCCGCTCCCAGACCCTGCCGGCGGGATTGTGGGGACTGCAGAAGATGGCGAAGTGAATATGGTGGTCCCGGATCACCCGGTCCATGCCCGCCAGGTCCATCCGCCAGACCCCCTCCCGGTCCTTCTTCAGGAAGGAGTAGACCGGCCTGCGCCCTGTCCGCTTCAGGCAGTGCTGAAAGCCCACGTAGGCAGGCGCGTGGAGGAAGATCCCCTCGCCCGGGGAAGTGAAGGCCCGGAGGGCGGAAGCGAGACAGCCCAGGACTCCATTCTCATAGCCGATAGCTTCTTCCGTGAGCCCGGTCACGCCGTTCCGCTCCTGCTGCCAGCGGATGATGGCGTCGAAATAGGCTTGAGAAGGCCTAAAATAACCAAAGGCAGGGTGGCTGGCCCTGCTCTGGATCTCCTGGATAATGGACGGCGCCGTGGGAAAGTTCATATCCGCGATCCACATGGGGATCGGATCGAAGCCCGGCTGGACCGAGGCTCCCGGAATGGGAATCTGATCCAGGGCCAGGGCGTCCTTTCCACGGCGGTCCATCATCGATGTGAAATCGTGTGTCACGATTATTTAATGCCCTGCTTCAGCAGGTTGACACGCCAGACGGTATCTCTGGCGATCATCAGCTCCTCGTTCGTCGGGATCAGCAGGATCTTCACCTTGGAATCAGAAGCGGAGATAATGGCCTCCTTGCCGCGGACCCGGTTCTTAATCAGGTCGAGGTGGATGCCCAGATTATCCAGGTTGTCCAGGATGATGTCTCTCATGCCCATGTCGTTCTCGCCGACGCCGGCGGTGAAGACGATGGCGTCTACGCCGTTCAGCTCCGCGATATAGGCGCCGATGAAGAAGCGAACCTTATGGGCGAAGACCTTCATGGCCAGCTGAGCCCGCTCGTTGCCGTCGATGGCGGCGGCCTCCAGGTCACGGAAGTCAGAGGAGATGCCGGAAATGCCCAGAACGCCGGACTTCTTATTCAGGACCTCGATGACCTCATCATTCGACAGGTGCTCCCGCTGCGCGATGTAGGTCATGATAGAGGGGTCGATGTCGCCGGACCGGGTGCCCATGACCAGACCCTCCAGCGGGGTGAAGCCCATGGAGGTGTCCACGACCTCGCCGCCCCGGATGGCGGTGATGGATGCGCCATTGCCCAGGTGGCAGGTGATCAGCTTCAGGTCCTTATCAGGAATGCCCAGGATCTCAGCCGCCCGGTGGGCCACATACTTATGGCTGGTGCCGTGGAAGCCGTATCTTCTGACCCTGTACTTCTCATAGTATTCATAGGGAAGCGCGTAGATATAGGCCTGAGGACGCATGGTCTGGTGATAAGCGGTGTCGAAGACAGCCACGTTCGGCTTCCCGGGCATCAGCTCCTGACAGGCCCTAATGCCCATGATGTTCGGCGGATTGTGGAGGGGAGCCAGCTCGATGCAATCCTCCAGGGTCTTCAGGACGGTCTCGTCCACGACCACACTGTGGGAATAGGCTTCGCCGGCGTGCACCACCCGGTGACCGATGGCGTCGATGCCCGCCAGGCTCTTCACCACCCCGTGCTCGGGATCCACGATCGCGTTCAGGACCTGCTGAATCGCTTCCTTATGGGTCGGCATCGGGGTCTCATTCACCCACTTCTCTTCCTCTTCACCCGTCAGCTTCCGGTGGGTGATGACGGAACCTTCCATGCCGATCCGCTCGACCAGTCCCTTCGCCAGCAGCTGCTCGCCTTCCATCTCCAGAACCTGGTACTTCAGCGAAGAACTGCCGCAGTTGATTACGAGAACTCTCATGTTGCCTCCTTCTCCTTCTTCCGCCCCCGCTCTATCGAAGGCCGCAGCCTCCGGGGGACACAGGCATACAGTCATATACACACATATTAATTATTATATCCCGCCGGCGAACCCCCTGCAAGGCGGAACTTACTTCAGGCCCCGCTCCTGGATTTCCGCCTCGATGGCATCCATCTCCAGGGTCCGCCGGGTCTTCTGGGTCGTGGTCTTAACCGTCGGACGGTCGGAGAGAAAGTATCTTTTGATCATCTTATAGGCAGGCAGACTCTCATTCAGCTTCTCCATATCCTGGTCCAGCCGCTCCTGGACGTCCGCCATGGTCAGCCCTTCCTCCCGGAGATAGGCGGGATCCGCCACGATCTTGGCCCAGAGGACCAGGTCCGTCCCCCGGTCCCGGCCGAAAACCATGCTTTCGCTCACATAGGGGAACAGGTTGATCAGGCTCTCGATCTCCTCCGGAAAAACGTTTTTCCCGTTCTTCATGACGATGACGTTCTTCTGGCGGCCGCTGATATAGAGATACCCGTCCTTATCGAACCGGGCCAGGTCTCCGGTATGGAACCAGCCTTCCCGAAGGACCTCCTTCGTGGCTTTCGGATCGTGGTAATAGCCCAGCATGACGTTTCCGCCCTTCACCACCAGCTCGCCGACCCCGTTCTCGTCCGGCTCTTCGATGCGGGCGGTCACGTTCGGCATCAGCTTCCCGCAGGAACCGGGCCTCAGGTACCGGTAGGTCTCACTGGATATGGTCGGCGATGTCTCTGTCAGGCCATAGCCCTGGACTGTCAGGATGCCCAGCTCGTTGAAGCCCTTCTGAACCGCGGGATCCAGGGCAGAAGCCCCATTAATGATGAAGCGGAGGTGGCCTCCGAATTCGTCGTGGATGGGCTTAAACAGCCGTTTCCGAAGGTCGATCCCCACCCGGTCCGCCGCGGCGGCCAGCCGGAGTCCCTGCTCCACCTTCTGCCGCTGGCCCTTCTTATCGATGCCCTTCTGGATCTTCTTATACATGTTCTCCAGGAGGAGGGGCACGCTGGTAAAGACCGTGACCTGATATTCAATCAGGTTCTTCTGGATATACTTCAGCCCGTCGCAGAAGCAGTTGGTCAGACCCTGGGACAGGAAGGTGACCAGTCCGGAAAAACCGTAAATATGATGAAGCGGCAGGATGATCAGGTTCACGTCATCCGGGAAGAAGAGTTCCTCACAATTCATGCCGTAGTTGCAGCTCATCAGGTTCCGGTGGGACAGCATGACCGCCTTCGCCCGCTGAGTGGTGCCGGAGGTGAAGAGAAGGAAGGACATGGCCTCCGGGTCGATCTTCCCATGAAGGAAGGAAAAATCGCCGTCCTTCACCAGGCGGTCCCCCTCTCTGAGGAGCGATTCGATGGTGGAGGACCAGTCATCCTCCTCATTATTGAAATCCAGGGACACCGCCGCTTCCAGCTCTGTCCTGCCCGACGCCATGATGGAACGGATCATGGGGAGATGCTTTTCATCATAGAAGACCACCCTTGCCCCGCTCCTGATCAGGCAGGAGGTCAGTTCCTCTTCTTCCAGGGCGGCGTCCAGGGGAACCGTGACGCCCACCCCGCAGGCGCAGGTGATATAGGCCAGGACCCAGGGATAGCTGTTCTTCCCCACGACAGCCAGTCTGGCTCCCTGATAGCCCCGGTGGATCAGCGCTGTCCCGAGCCGGACCATCTCTCCGTACAGGTCCGTATAGGAGGTATGCCGGTAGGAGACCTCCTTCCCCGGCCCCTTCACTTTCGTGATGAAGGCCGTTTTCTCGCCGTAGTCCCGGGCGCACTGCTTCAACATTTCACGAAGGTCCCGGTAGAAGATGAATTTCTCATCCAGATGATAGTCTTTCTTATACCCGTTCATGGCTTTCCTCCGAAAAAAAGAACATAATGGACACTCGCCCACTATGCTCTATTTTACCTTATTTCCCCGCTTCCTGCACCCCCTTTTCAGGAGGCAGTCCAGGAACATGGCAGGTTCTGACAAAGGCGGCCCGTCAGGCTTCCTCTTCCGTAAAGTACCGGGACTCGCCCTCTCCCATAATGGCGGTGCCGATGCCTCGGTTGGTGAAAAACTCCAGAAGCAGCGAATGGGGCTGGCGCCCGTCCAGGATATGGACCCTGCCCACGCCCTTCTCCACGGAGTCTATGCAGTTCTCCACTTTCGGGATCATGCCGCCGGCGATGACCCCCTGGTCGATCAGTTCTCTGGCCTCGTCGGCGTAGAGCTCCGAGATCAGGGACTTCGGGTTGTTCACGTCCCTGAGCACCCCGCTGGTGTCTGTCAGGAAGACCAGCTTGTCCGCGTGGACCGCCTGGGCGATGGCCGCCGCCGCGTGGTCCCCATTAATATTATAGCTCTGGCCCTCCTCGTCGAAACCGATGGGATAGATCACAGGGATGAAATCATCTTCGATCAGCTCCTTCAGGATGGTGGTGTCCACATTCTCCACCTCGCCCACGAAGCCGATGTCCCTGCCATCCGGGCAGAGCTTCCTCACCTGAAGGAGGTTCCCGTCCACGCCGGAGATACCGACCGCGTTCACCCCAAGCCGCTGAGCCATCATGACCAGCTCGCTGTTCACCTTCCCCAGGACCATCTCCGCGATCTCCAGGGTGGCGGCGTCCGTGATCCTGAGACCTTTATAGAACCGGGGCTCTATCCCCGTTTTCTCTACCCAGCGGCTGATTTCCTTCCCGCCGCCATGAACGATGACCGGCTTGAAGCCAACCAGCTTCAGCAGGGCCAAATCCTCGATCACATGCCGTTTCAGCGCCTCATCCTTCATGGCGCTGCCGCCGTATTTCACCACGATGACGCTTCCCTTAAACCGGGAAATATATGGAAGGGCCTCGATGAGGATCTTCGCCTTCTCCAGACTGGTGATCT
>CACZTH010000034.1 GCA_902784035.1 uncultured Eubacteriales bacterium | reverse complement strand
TCATATTCTCTCAGCAGCATTTCCAGCATTTTTCATTCCTTTCGTTCTTGATATGAAAGACATTTCCATTATGCCCTGCCGGCTTCGCGCGCGCAAGGGGCCCGCCGATGGCCATGGTTATGCCTTAGTGCCATCATCGCCGGCTTCGCGCGCGCAAGGGGCCCGCGATGCCCACATGAAGGCGGAATGGCCTCCCTGCGGACCTTCCGGGGACGGCCGCGCGCCACGCCTGACGCTTCTCTTCTCCACGGCGGCTTTTTCTCCCGCCCCTTCAGAAAAATCTTTCCCGGCTGGCCCCTCTTCCCCGAAACATGCTATAATAAATAGCTAATAGAAATCGGCGGCACGACAGGCCGACCGCCCCGCATCGCACGTCACAGGAAGGAAGTGAGCTCATGAGCGACGACAGTTTTGGCCGAAGAAGCAGGCTGGAAGGCCCGACTCACGAACAGAACTTCCAGGATCCGGAAACCAGCGGGCGAACGCCTGACGGGGCGGTTTTGTCACGCTGATAATTCCCGGCATCTGAACGTTCCGAACATCGAGTCCTCCCTTCCGGCAAGAA
The DNA here is from genome assembly GCA_902784035.1 of uncultured Eubacteriales bacterium. Taxonomy (GTDB): domain Bacteria; phylum Bacillota; class Clostridia; order Peptostreptococcales; family Anaerovoracaceae; genus Aminicella. Next base: position 2,633 of record CACZTH010000034.1, on the reverse strand, counting down.
GGGAGGTTTTTCTATGCCGACTGCAGAGAAGCAGAATTTCGCCGCGGAAATCGCGGCGCTGGTCCGGGGGCGCTACTCCCCCTGGGTCCTGAAAGAAAAGATCGAAGATTATCACGGAAACGACATCGCGGACGCCCTGGCGGTCATGACCGTGGCGGAGCGGCAGCGGCTCTACCGGATCCTGGACCTCGACACCCTGTCGGACACCTTCAGTTACCTGGATGAGGACGACTTCGCCCTCTACCTCCGGGAGATGGAACCGGTCCGACAGGCCCAGATCGTGTCTGAGCTGGATTCCGACCAAATGGTGGATTTCCTTCGCTCCCTGGATAAACGGGACCGGGATCTGATCATCTCCCTCCTGGACCAGGAGAAAAAGAAGGAAGTGGCCATGCTGTCTACCTTCGACGAAGATCAGATCGGGAGCCGGATGACGACGGATTTCGTCACTGTCCGAAAAGACGTAACTGTTCCCGAGGCCATGAAGCGCCTGATCGCCCAGGCCGCGGATAATGACAACATCACCACCATCTACGCGGTGGATGACCAGGATGTTTTCTACGGGGCGATCAGTCTGAAGGACCTGATCATCGCCCGGAAGGAGGACTCCTTCGAGGACCTGATCACGACCTCCTTCCCCTATGTTTACGCGAAAGAGGACATCGACAGCTGTATCGAATGGATTAAAGACTACTCCGAGGATTCGATCCCGGCGCTGGACGAGCAGAATCACATCCTGGGCATCATCACCTCCCAGAACCTGGTGGAAGTCGTGGATGAAGAGCTGGGCGAAGACTACGCCAAGTTAGGCGGTCTGTCCGCCGAAGAGGACCTTGAGGAGCCTCTTTCCATGAGCATCCGCAAACGACTGCCCTGGCTGGTGGTTCTTCTGGGCCTGGGCATGGTGGTCTCCTCTGTGGTCGGTCTCTTCGAGCACGTGGTGGCCGAGGTCACCGTTCTCATGCTCTTCCAGTCCCTGGTCCTGGACATGGCCGGCAACGTGGGCACCCAGTCTCTGGCCGTAACCATCCGGGTCCTGGCCGACGATACTGTCAGCGCCCGCCAGAAGGCCGCCCTGGTCTGGAAAGAAGGCCGGGTGGGCCTCCTGAACGGGATCATATTAGGTGTTACCGCCTTCGCCCTGGCTGGTCTCTTCCTCCATTTCGTGAAGGGAGAGACCTGGCTCATCGCCTACTCGATCTCGGGCTGCATCGGCACTGCTCTGCTGGTCGCCATGTTCGTTTCAGCCCTGGTCGGCGCGGCCATCCCGATCTTCTTTAAAAAGATCGGCGTGGACCCGGCGGTCGCCAGCGGTCCCCTGATCACGACCCTGAACGACCTGACCGCCGTGATCTGCTACTATGGTCTGGCCTGGATGCTCCTGATCAACGTGCTTCACTATTGATGACGGATTGGCCGGTGCCCCGGCCCATCTCGTACCGGCCCTTCCAGAGAGCCGGTAGACCCGCGCCGGCGCGGAGCATGACCCCCGCTGGCATTATGAAATCCCGGGCGCTGCGGGGCATGACCTCCACAGACACCAGAAAGCCCCGCGCGCCGCGCGGGGCTTTCTTCAATGGCAATGAAAAGGGGCCCGGCCGAAACCGGACCCCGAAGGATGAAAGGGGGCCCGGCCGAAACCGGGTCCGAAAGCAGGATTTCTGAGCCGCCGGGCAGAGACCGGCGCTTCAACCTGAGAGGCGCTTACCTCTGGCGCTTATGACGGTAGACCAGGGTGCCGGTCAGGGCGCCGGCTCCGGCCAGCAGGAGGACCACCCAGAGAGCGGAATTGCTGGTGTCGCCGGTCTTCGGGCCGCTTCCGGCCTTTGACGTCGACGTTCCATTTCCAGCCTTTGTCTTCGAGGTGCCCTTCCCAGGCTCTGACGGGGCGGAGGGCTTGTCAGTCGACTTGCCTGCCGCCTTGACGGTGAAGCCGCCGGATGCCTTGCCGTCCGGGTAGGTGACGTCTACGGTGTGGTCACCGGCAGCCAGGGAAGCGGCGGTGCCGCCGTCGATCGTGACGACGGTGCTGCCTTTTTTCAGGCTGTAGGTGGAAGGATCGAGGGCCTTGCCGTCGACAACGACGCCGGTGCAGGTATCCACCGCGCCGTTGGCCTTGAAGGTCAGGGGCTTTTTCACTCCCTCGGTGATGGTCTGGCCATCGCCCTCCACAAGCTTATAGTCCGCCTTGAAGGAAGCGGTGAAGGTGACCTCATCGTCCGGCATCTTGAAGGCGCCGTCCTTCACCGGGATCTCGTTCCCCTTCGAGTCGGTGACCTTCAGGGTGTCGAGGACATGGCCCTCAGCGGGTTCTGTAGTCAGTTTGACGGTATCGCCCTCAGCCGCCTTCGTCTTATCAGCGGCCACGGTGCCGTACTGATCGGCGGCGCCGGCCTTCACAGCGTGCTGCTCTGGGGTCCGGTTGATGGTGAAGGAATCCACCACACTCATGTCCTTCGTCCGGTAGGTGGTGATGTTGAAGCGGTACTTACTCACAGTTACCTTCGAAATGTTCGGGGTATACTCCTGCTTCATGACCTTCGCATAGTGTGTTCGTCAACTAGAAAGTGAGCCACGCGCTGACTTGATTTTGAGCCACCCAGCGCTGATTCGAAAGTGAGCCACCCTCACTT
>CACZTH010000033.1 GCA_902784035.1 uncultured Eubacteriales bacterium | reverse complement strand
CCTATAGCGTTCCAGGGCCATGGTCATGAAGAACCGCCCTTCCAGATATTTCCCCATGATCACGGTGAAATTGGAGAAGTTGGACAGGGCGATCAGGTAGAAGAGGAGCTTGCTTTTCTTCTCCTCTATCAGCGCGAACAGGAAGACCAGGTAGATGGCGCCCCCTGCCAGATCAGAAAGAGGATAGAATTTCGAATCAACGCGGATCGTCCCCAGGGCCAGAAGAACCTGAAGAAAGACCAGAAAAGCCATGAAGGCCAGGTTCCGCCGCCGGTTCATCCGGAACTTGCCCCGGAAGACCAGGACGGTCAGAACCAGGTAGGGGATGACGGTCTGCACCTCATAGAGGATGATTTCCCAATCGCTGAACGGCCGCTGCATAGGCGCTCCTATTCCAGGGAAAGGAGGCAGTAGGCCGCGAAGGCCTTCTTCACCTCACCCAGCTTCCGTCTGCTGACCGGAAGCCGCTCCCCGCTCTTCAAGATCAATTCCTGGTCCGAAATGTTTTCCACCTCGTTCAGGTTCACGATGATTCCCCGGTTGCAGGAGCAGAAGAAACCGAGGGGCTGGAACTCCTCCTCCAGCCGGCTGAAGTTCACCCGGGCCTTCCAGACCTGGCCGCTGGTCAGGTGGAGGTAAGCGTAATGGCCATGGTATTCCGAATAGCGGATCCGGCCGGCGTCGATCGCTGTTCCGTCCGGCAGAGACAGGGTCTGACTCCTCTGGAGGACGGTCGGAAGGACCCGGTCCAGCAGCGCCTTCAGGTCCGCCGCCCCACAGGGCTTCAGCAGGTAGCCCGCCGCCTCCACCTGATAGCTCTCGCTGGCGAAGTCATTGCTGGTAGTAACGAACACGATCTGGACCCGGCTGTCTGACCGCCGGATCCGTCCGGCCACCTCGACCCCGATCATTTCATCCATGAAGATGTCCAGGAAGACCAGGTCGAACCGGTCTGCCTCGAAGCTCCGGAAGAAGTCCTCTCCGCCGAAAAAGACCTGGATGTCCAGTCCCTGGCCCCAGCCCGGCTCCAGGATCTCCGCCAGCGTCTGCCGAAGCTTCTCCGCGTCCCGTCCGTCGTCGTCTACGATCGCTATCCGCATGGCGCCTCCTTTCACCTGTCATCCGCAGCCCTTCCGGACTCTCTTTCCCACTGCTCTCCCGGGTCTGTCTCGCGCGCATATTATGGTAACCCGCTTCCAGACCCGCTCCCCCGCGCTCTCGGGTCTGTTCGCTGACCGCGACCGTTCCGGTCTGCGCGACAACCCGCTCCCCCGCGCTCTCGGGTCTGTTCCTTCGATTATAGCACGCGGGGGAAGCTCTTCTGCGATGAACTTGTGAACAGAAAGATGGCGCGCGCGGATCAGGGCCCCGCACGCGCCGCCGCGGCCGGACCCCCGGCGAAGAGACGTCCTTCCCTGTCCACGCCATTGAAAGTCGGCGGTCCCGGCCAGCCGCCTTTACATTCCCGCCGCCCCCGGGCTATAATGAAAGCCATCCACATCACGATTGAAAGGATGAGAAAATAATGAACGCAGAAGTTAGCAAAGAGCCCGGCAGGGACAGTTTCCGGACCCGCCGGGGATTCATCCTCGCCTGCATCGGGTCCGCCGTGGGCATGGGCAATATCTGGCTCTTCCCGACCCGGATCTCGAAATACGGGGGCGCCACCTTCCTGATCCCCTACCTGATCTTCGTGGTCCTGATCGCCTCCACCGGGGTCATGGAGGAGATGGCCTTCGGACGCTGGGCCGGCGCCGGCCCCATCGGCGCCTTCGGGAAGATCACCGAGCGCAGGTTCGGCAACCGGCGGGCCGGCGAGTTCCTGGGCATGTTCCCCATGGTCAGTTCCCTGGCCCTGGCCATCGGCTATACCGTCGTCGTAGGCTGGATCCTGAAATACCTGATCGGCTCCCTGACGGGGTCCTCCTGGGCGCCTGACAGCCCCGGCGCCTTCGGCGCCCTGTTCGGGAAGACCGCCTCCGCCTGGGGCAACACCGGCTGGCAGACCGCCGCCCTGGTCCTGACCATGGTCATCACCGCCTTCGGCATCGGCGCCGGCATCGAGAAGGCCAATAAGATCATGATGCCCCTGTTCTACGTCCTCTTCATCGGCATGGCCGTCTACACCGCCCAGCTGGACGGAGCCAGCGCGGGCTACCGCTACATCTTCCTTCTGAAGCCCTCCGGGCTCCTGGACCCCCGGGTCTGGATCTACGCCCTGGGCCAGGCCTTTTTCTCCCTGTCCGTCGCCGGCCACGGGACCCTGATCTACGGCTCCTACCTGGATGACAGCGAGGATGTGCCCAACAGCGCCAAGTACGTGGCCATCTTCGACACCTTCGCCGCCCTCCTGGCGGCCCTGGTCATCATCCCCGCCATGGCCTCCTGCGGACAAAGGCTGAATGAGGGCGGTCCCGGACTCATGTTCATCTACCTGCCCTTCATCTTCCGTTCCATGCCCGGCGGCCGGATCTTCATGATCCTCTTCTTCGCGGCGGTCCTGTTCGCCAGCCTGACCTCCCTGGTCAACCTTTATGAGTGCGCCATCGCCACCCTCCAGGATGTATTCCGCCTGCGCCGGGTCTCCGCCACCGCGGTGATCGCCGTCATCGGCCTGGCCGTCAGCCTTTCCATCCAGGGGATCGTGTCGGGCTGGATGGACGTGTGCTCGACGTATTTTTGTCCCATCGGCGCGGGACTTGCCGCCATCCTCTTCTACTGGGCCGGCGGCAAAGACTTCGCCCTGGCCGCCCTCCAGAAGGGCCGGGCCCGCCGCCTGTCCCCCGCCTATTTCTACGTGGGAAAATACGTCTACTGCATCGTCACCGGGGCGGTGCTGGTGATGGGCGCTGTGCTGGGAGGCATCGGCTGATGGGCGCGCGGTCGATGGCCAACCGGGCACATCAGGCCGTCCGACTCTGCCAGGCCACCCGGACACATCGGGCCGCCCGGTCAGCGCGCGCCAGCCGGCCCCCGGCCCGTGTTCTGCGCGGGGCCCTCTATCTGGTCCTGCTGGTCCTGCTCCTCTGCCTCTGTCTGAGCCTGTCCGGCTGCGGAACCACGTCGACGAAATCCGCCGGCGCGTCGAAAAAGGCCGATTCGTCGAAATCCGCCAGCGCGTCGAAAAAGGGCGCCGAAACGCCCCTGAAGGATCAGCCCGATATTTCCGGCATCCGGAAGCTGCCCGCCAGCTACCGGACCCCCGCCAGGCACCGCGGAAAGGTCACGTCCATTTCCTACGCTGTGACAACCCCCGCCGGCGCCCGGATCACGAAAAAAGCCCTGGTCTACATCCCCTACGGCTACTCGGACACCCGCAGGTATGATGTCTTCTACCTTCTCCACGGCTACGGCGGCAGCGAAGCCACCTTCCTGGGCGCCCCGTCCAAGCCCCGTACCTTCCGGAACATCCTGGACCACATGATCGACCGCGGCGACATGGCCCCCGCCATCGTGGTCACCCCGACCCTGGCCTATCATGCCTACAGTGACTACTACACCATGCTCGAAGCCACAGACCGCGAGATCACCGAGGTCCTGGTCCCCCTGGTCGAGGGCCGCTGGTCAACCTACGCCCGCTCCACCGACCGGGCCGGGCTTCAGGCCTCCCGCGCCCACCGGGCCATCGGCGGCTTCTCTGTCGGCGGCTGTATGACCTGGCGGATGCTGAAGGACAACGCCGACCTCTTCCAGTGGTACCTGCCCTGCAGCATGCCTTTATACTACTATGAGAAAGGTTACGACCCCGCCCAGAACGAGACTGGGACGAAGGACATCCTCGCGGGCGTTCAGGCAGCCCGGGCCCGCCTCAACGCCGCCATGCCTCTCTACATCTTCGCGGCCTCCGGCGGGAAGGACTTCATGTGCGAGGCCACCCGCCAGCAGGCCCTCGCCCTGTCCCAGCAGTCCAGCCTCTTCACCTGGTCCTCCGACTGCGCCTTCTCAAGCGGCAACATCACCTTCCACGCCTGGTCCGGCCGGCCCCACCGCTATACCCAGAGCTTCGACTACCTCTACAACGGGCTGATCAGATTCTATAAGAAGGTGCCCGCCGGGAAATAACGGCCCGGCTCATTTCTTCTCGCCCCGCCAGACCGGCCTTCCATGCATATAAAGACCCAGACAGATCAGGTCAGAGAGGACCGACCCCAGGGGCGCGGCGATGCCCATGGCGTAAAGGGTCGCGGGCCAGTAGACGGCTGCCAGCCAGGCGCCGGGGATCCGGACGGTCAGAGCGGAGATCACATTATGGGCGAAGCTGTACAGAGACCTGCCGTAGGCGGTGAAGTAGCCGCTGAAGCAGAAATGGATCGAGGCGGCGGCGCAGTCCAGGACATAGGTCCGGAGGTACTGGCTGCCCAGGCGGATGACAGCGGCGTCCCGGGTGAAAAGGCCCAGGATGCCCGGAGCCCAGAACTCTGAAACCAGGATGAAGAAGAGCGCCGCCATCTGGCAGACCAGCATGGCCGTCTTCAGGGTCGCGAGGCCCCTGTCGTGACGGCCTGCGCCGGCGTTCTGGGCGGTGATCGCGGAGACAGATGACATCATGGCGGAGGGCACCAGGAAGAGGAAACCGATGATCTTCTCCACGATGCCGACGGCGGCGGCGATCTCCACGCCCCGGCCATTCGCGATCATGGTGATGATCAGGAAGGACACCTGGATGATCCCTTCCTGAACCATGATGGGCAGGCCCACCTTCAGGAGCTGACCGATGATGGGCAGATCCACCCTGAGGTCCCGGCGTTCCATCCCCAGGTCCGCCCGCCTGCGCCAGAGGACCAGAGCCGCCAGCGCCACACTCAGCACCTGCGCCAGCACCGTCGCGAACGCCGCTCCCCAGGCCCCCATGTCGAAGGGCCCGATCAGAAGGTAGTCCAGCCCGATGTTCACGACCCCGGCGCAGGCGACGAAGATCATCGGCGACCGGGTGTCCCCCAGCCCCCGGAAAATACCACTGAGCAGATTGAAAAACAGAATGGCAGGAAGACCCATGAAGCAGACCTGAAGATACGCCTTCGCCCCCGCTTCCGCCTCCGGCGGCGTCCGGAGCAGGGCCACGATCCCATCCACGCACAGGAGAAGGACCACTGTCAGGATCAGAGACAGGGCCAGAAAAAGGACCCCGGCGCTGCCCGCGAACCGGCCGATCTTCCGCCGGTCCTTCTCCCCCACCGCGCGCCCGATCAGGACCGTAACGCCCAGGGCCAGACCCACGATCATGACGGTGAGCATATGCATGACCTGGCTCCCGACGGAAACGGCGGTAATGGTGCCGGCTCCCCGGAACTGGCCCGTGATGAACAGGTCCGCCAGCCCATAGAAGGTCTGCAGGAAGCTGGCGATGAGGTAGGGCACCGAGAACCGGGCCAGATTCTTCATAATGCTGCCCTGTGTGAGATCCTGGGTCATTCGTTTTCCTTTCCTTTCATTCCCCCGGCGTTCCCTTTCCCCCGGAGAGCGTTCCCTTCATGTCCGGACAGCCGGCTCTTCAGCTGATCTGACAGCGGGGCATGCTGCCTGTATCACGGCATGTCCGGAAGCCGGCTCTTCACCCAGTCCCGCAGGACCAGCGCGTGGCTGGTCTCCCGGACCTTCGCCCCATAGAGAAGGGTCACATCCTGATCCTGAAGGATCCGCCCGATCTCCTCCGCGAAGGCCGCGGCCGCGGGACTTTCCTCCAGCTCCGCCAGATACCTGGCCCGAAACTCCTCCAGCCGCGCCGGATCATGCCCGTACCACTTCCTCAGCTCCGCGCTGGGCGCCGCTTCCTTCGCCCACCGGTCCACGGCCGCCCGCGCCTTACTGACGCCCCGCGGCCAGAGCCGGTCCACCAGCACCCGGCAGCCATCCTCCGCTGAAGCCTCCTCATAGATTCGCTTCACCCGGAGCGCGTGGCCCCGGACGGACCGCCCGCTCTTACTCTTTTTTTCTTCTCCCGCTTTCATTCTGTCCTCCCCGCCGCTATGCTTCAGGCCAGCCCGTACTTCTTCTCCAGCCGGTCCAGGAGAGACAGGTATTTCTCCCGGACAGCGGCATTGGCTGGATCCCGCTCGAACGCCGCGGTCCGCCGGTCCAGATCCGCCTTCACCGCCTCGTCCAGCCGATCCTCCGCGAAGGTATAGACCACATGATTCTCCTTCTCCGTATGACGGTAAAGCAGGTGGGCGTATCCCATGGCCTCGGTCAGGATATCCAGCCGGTTCTCATCGTCCGGGTTTCCCTGATAGGCGTCCAGCGCCGTCTCCAGCTCCATCACATGGGCCCGGCCCAGGTCATGCTCCACCAGCATGCCATGCCTGATCAGGTTCTCCGCGATGGGCCCCATCCGGCTCACCATCTCCGGAAACAAAAACTTCTCTTCCTTCCCATGATGGTGGGCGTCCGCGTATTCCCGGATGAAGCCGATGATCTCCCGGAATTCGCCGTCGTCGACCGGCTCCCCCTTCATGACGCCGACACAGACCTTCTGGATCACCTTCAGCATCCGCTGGATGTTGTCGTGCTCCTCTACCATCAGTTCCACTGTTTTCATGCGCTCACTCCGATCTTCCCCGCGGTCCTCGGTGAAAAAACCGGGCGGCTGTGATCAGCCGCCCGGCACAGCTTTCATGTACCGTTTCAGTCTATCATTTTCGCGGACCGGCCGCAACACGGTTCCGGCGGCCAGGTTCGGGATCTCTTCTGGCTGTTTTCTCCAACGGTCCCGCAGACGGGCTACCGCTGCTTCCGGCGGCGCCGGGTCAGCAGCAGGATCAGGGCCGCGCCTGCCGCGCCGCCAGCGGCCAGGAAGATGCCTGCGTTCGCCTCGTCACCAGTGAGGATGATCCCGGTAGGCGTCTTAGAACCCGCCTTCTTCGTGCCCTTCTTCTTTCCGGAGACGGTCGTGCCGGACTTCTTCTTCGGCTTGTCAGGCTTATTGGGCTTATCAGGCTTGTCGTGCTTGTGGATGTCCTCCCTGGAGCTTCCCGTGGACGAGACGGTCAGAAAACTGCCGTTTCCGCCGATGCCGCCGCCCTGCCGGGCCGTGTTGCCCTGGATCAGGAGGGTGGCCTCAGACCATGCCTTCTTCCGGTCCGCGGAGGAGACCTTCGCGGTCAGGGCCCGGGGCGAGGCGGAACGGAGGCCCGTCAGCGCCAGCCTGGTGACAGGATCCCGCTGGCTGTCGGACCGGACCGCCCCATAGGTCAGCCAGGGGGCGTAAATGCCGTTCAGGCCCATCAGCTTTCCGTTCGTGACCAGGCCGTCCTGGTACCAGGTGACCTTCCCGCCGCCCAGCAGGCTGGCGCCCAGAGAATAGATCTGGTTCACCGCCCTGGGATAGGTCTCCCCGTTCGGCTGACCGTCGGTGGTCCGGGCGATATAGCCCAGGTAAGCCACATCATTTCCAGCGGCCTTCACATCTTTCCGGGACGCGCCCGCCCGGTTTCCGAACACCGCGATGTCCAGGCCGCCGAGGCCCGGGACCCGTTTCGTTTTCATGGCCGCGTTCGTCGTGTCCGCGGCCTGGGCCGTCTGCCCGTCCGCCTTCGCCGTGTCCGTGACCTGGGCCGTCTGCCCGGCCGCCTTCGCCATTTCCTTAGCCTGGGCCGTCTGCCCGGCTGGTTCTGTCGTGTCGGCTGCCTGAGACGCTCCGGTTCCGTCTGTCTTCTCCGTCTGCCTGATCTCCCCGTAGATCATGCCCTCCGGGCACAGCCAGACGCCGCCGCCCATGACGGAAGCCTGGTTCTTCGTGACCAGCGCCTGCTGGAGGATCACATTATAAGGCTGGGTGGAGGCGTAAACGCCGCCGCCGTAATATCCGGCGCTGTTGTTCTCGATCCGGCCGCGCGCCAGCTCCACCGTATTCACCGAACAGCTGTAGATGCCGCCTCCGTGGAGGGCGGCCCGGTTGCCGGAAACGACGCCGCCCTTCAGCAGGTAGGCGCCGCCGGTCGCCGTCGGCATGCCGTCCGACGCCTTGGCCGGCGTGGCCAGGGTGCAGACCCCGCCGCCGTCTCCTGAGGTCTCATTGCCGGTAATCTTCGCGTTCCCCTCCTGGCGGAAGGCGGCGTTTCCTTCCACATAGACGCCGCCGCCCCCGTTCTGGGCTGCCGTCAGCTTGTTCACCGTCCAGCTGGAGGTGGGGCTGGATGCCTGGTTGTTCCGGATCTCACCGCCCGACATGTTGAAGACCGCCCGGGTCGACGCATCGTTCGACTGATCGCCCCGGAGCGTGACGCCGCCGCCCCGGCAGGCCGTGTTCTTCTCGATGACACCGCCGGTCATGGTCAGCGAGGATCCCCGCTCCACCAGGATCCCGCCGGCTCCGTTCAGGGAACCGCTGTTCTCAGAGATCGTTCCGCCGGACAGGGTCATGGAAGCGCCCTTTGTCACCCGCACCGCCGCGCTGTACTGGGTCTTCCGCGGATCGTCATAGAAGTCGTTCTTCGTTACGGCGCCCCCGGTCATGGTCAGGCTGCCGCCCTGGAGGACCACCGCCCCCTGTTCCGGCGCGGCGGAGGTTACCTTCGTCAGGATCCCGTCCTCGATGGCCGCCTTCCCGCCTGTGACCAGGAGGATGGGCGCGTCCTTCAGGTTTTTCCCATTATATTTCACCGGGCCCGCCAGCTTGAGGGAGGTGCCCGCCGGGACCGTAAACATGGGTCCCTTCACGCCCTGCGCGAAGCGGATAACCAGGGGCTGGTCCGAACCACTCTCTGTTTCCGCGGTCAGCGTTACGGTCACGTCTCCCTGCTCGGTCTTCGGCATCACGATCCCCTTCGAAAGCAGGATGCTCTTCCGGATCGTCACCGTCCTGCCAGGTCCCTCCGGCTCCTTCGAGGCCTTATTAATGGCCTCCTGCAGGGTCAGCGCGTCCGGGTCGTCCGAGATCCGGTCGTCCGTCGCCCCCGAGGAGGGCACCGTCCAGGTCACCTGGTCCTTCTTACCAAAGGCTTTACTGTCTACGGTCACATCCTCTTCCGCCGCGGCGATGGTAATCTTACTTCCCTGCGCCTTATCCTGGAAGGCGTTATCCCGGATCCGGCTGAGCTGGCTGCCATCATCCGAACCGACGGTGATGACCGGCGCGTCGGTCCCCGAGAAGGCATAGGACCCGATCTCCGTCAGGCTGTTCGGGAGCTGGACAGACTGGAGGCCCCCGCAGTTCCGGAAGGCGCTCGCCGGCACCTTCTTCAGCCCCTCGCCGATGATCAGCTTCTGGACAGCCGAGCAGCCCTGGAAGGCCCCACCCGACCCGATGGACCGGACGGAGGCCAGGTTCAGAGTCCCCCCGTCGAAACGCAGCGCGGAGCAGCCCGAGAAGGCGGCCCGCCCGATCGAGACCACCTTCGACATGTCCACATCCGGCAGGGAGGTCAGCCTGGTCAGCCCGCCCTCGAAGGCATAATTCCCGATCTTCACGACTCCGGCGCCCCCGGTCACCTCCGTCAGGGCGGCGTCCCCCCAGAAAGCGCTTTCAGGGATCTCCGTTATCTGATCGGACAGGTGGGCGCGGACCAGGGCCGGGCAGGAGTCGAAGGCGGAAATCCCCACCGACGTGACACTGTCCGGGAGACTGATCTCTTTCAGGGAGGAGCAGCCGGCGAAGGCATAGCTGCTCAGCTTCGTCACGCTGTCCGGGATCCGGATTTCCGTCAGGCTGTAGCAGCCCTCGAACCCGCCCAGGGTCCGCAGGCCGTCAGGCAGACTGACCTTCTTCAGACTGTGGCAGCCTACGAAGGCCCCGTCCTGGACCTTCAACTCCTTCGGGAGCGTGACCTCGGTCAGGGAAGAACAGTCCTTAAACACAGACTTCAGCTCCTCGATCTTCCCATTCAGGGTCGCCTTCTTCAGGTTCCTACACCCCAGGAAGGCAGAATTGCTCATCTTCGTCACGGAGGCGGGGACCGTCAGCTCCGTCACCCCCGCCCAGCTATACCCGGCGGCAGGGGAGACGACCTGGGTGACCCGGCGGGTCTGCCCCGCCGCGTCCGTGACCGTTTCAGGAATGTCGGCCTTCCCATCGGTCCCCGTGTAGCCGCAGGCGGCCGCCGCGGCATCCTCCAGCGCCTGGTAGCGGATGCCGCCCGCCTCGAAGTAGACCGGCGCATCCGCCAGGACCCGGCTGGGGGTCAGAAAGAACACACACAGGACGGCGCAGAGCGCCGCCGCGAACAGCTTCATGGGTCTCTTCCTCAGGATCATCTTCATTGCCTCTTTCACCCGTGTAATATGTGATCTGTCCGGAACACTCGAAAACGGGCGTCAACGCCCGTTTCATCCGCCATTAGATAATTACTAGTATATCCCTCATTTTTTTGATATACAATATCCTCCCGCGAAACAATTTACGGCCTTTTTCGTTGATAATACACATGTTTCACACGCTCCTTTCTCCTTCGCGCTGAATTCCGCTCCGAAAATTCACCCGCCGAAGGACGCCGCTTCTTGAATACATGGCCTGGAACGATTAAAATAAAGGTTATGAATCATGAGCCGCGCGCCGGACGGCGGACGGCGGGAAGGAATGAGATATGAAACTGACAGAGATCATGGACGGCCTCGATTTCACCGTCCTCCGCGGGAACGCCGATATCGAGATCGAAGACATCGTGTACGACAGCCGGAAGGCGCGTCCGGGCACGGTTTTCGTCTGCATGAAGGGCGCGAAATTCGACAGTCACACGGCAGCGAAGAGCGCCGTCGAGAAGGGCGCCGCGGCGGTGGTCTGCGAACGGGACGTGGACACCGGAGACGGAGACGTGACGGTCCTCCAGGTCGCGGACACCCGGACCGACCTGGCCTATATGGCAGCCAACTACTT
>CACZTH010000032.1 GCA_902784035.1 uncultured Eubacteriales bacterium | reverse complement strand
GCCATGAAGGCTCTGGAGGCCGGCGCGCACTTGCCGACGCCGATGACGAAGATGAAGATGACGATGGCGATGATCAGGATGGTCAGGACACTGCCGACCTTCGTGACCAGTCCGGCGCCCTTCAGGGTCAGCGCGATCATCACGACAGCGAACAGGATGGTGCCGACGATGTTGGGCAGGTGGAACATCTGCTCCAGGATGGTGGCCGCCGCGGAGATCATGCCGGAAACGACCAGCAGGATCTGGACGATGGAGAACACATCCTTAAAGATGCCGAGGGCCTGACGGGCTACCGGGTTGTGGTAGATCATATCAGACTGCTCCCGGAAATCTCTCGGCTTATAGATCCGGTTGAACTCGAAGCTCAGGTAGCACCAGAAGAAGGTCAGGACGCCGACCAGCAGCGGAGCGACCAGGACGCCGATCCAGCCCTTCGTCAGGAAGTAGGCCACCGTCTGGGTGCCAGCGGCGAAGCCCGGGCCTACATAGCTCGAGAACATCAGAGCGCCCATGGAACAAGCCGCCAGAAGTCCGCCTTTCCTCGCGTTTTCATTACTCATAACATCTCACCTCTTTTTCGATAAATGAGTAAATAAAGATTATGGAAAATACCGATATATTGGGAATGAATCGAATTCCCTGACAATTTGAATTATACTACTTCATCATCAGGATGTAAAGATAGTGTGAAGATAGCCTGAAGAAATTGTTCGCGCTTCTGACACGGAACCTTCACGATTTTTTTGCTTTTTAACAAAAGAACGGCGTCAGGGCGATCAATAAATAGGGGCGCATACAAAATACCCATCTCCGTGCTTGGAAATGGGTATGAATGTTTTTTTGTGGATTAAATGGTCCGCGGGGTCAGGCGGCGCTGGAGCTGGTGGAAGTGTCGGAATCGTATTTCGCCAGGCTCTTAATGGCGCTGTCCAGCGTGGTCTTCGCGCTGCCGCTGATGGCGGCGCCGTCATGCTGGGTGTAGATCGCGATCAGGCGGGTCTTGCTGAAGAGGAAGTAGCCGGATACGGTGACGCCGCTCTTCTTCAGGGTCGTGAAATAGCAGGCCGCGTCAGACAGGGGGCTTGACGTTTTCTTGATGGTGACGGCCATGCCGGGGAACTGCTTCTGCAGGAGGGCCTTATACTGGGCTTCTGAGAAGGTGTCAGGGTCAGCGCTGATGTACTTATAGGCCACCAGAAGGTTCTGGTTTACCTTCGCCGTTCCGGAGGGACCGTAGACGGTCACCGTGGAAGTGGAGGAGCTGGCGTCTCTGGCCCAGCTTCTGGGGATGGCCATGGTATAGCCGGCCACGTAAACCCGCTTGGTCGTGGGCGGGTGCTCCGTGTAATATTTCGCCCGCTCTTCAGCCTTCGCCTTATCCCAGTAGATCTTGATGCCGTAGAACTGCTCCAGTTCCTGGATCACGCTGTCGGTGCCGCTGCCGGCCTCCTTCGGCGATACTTCGATCACGCCGGTGACGAAATTGTCGTCATCCACCTTCGCGAAAAATTCGGTCTTGCAGGTGGCCTGGTAGGTCTTATCGTAGCTCTGCAGCACCAGAAGCTGATTTCGCGTATAGGTCTTCCCGTCATTGGATGACTTGAAGCTGGTGGTCTTCTGCTCCGCCGCCTCGAGGTTGGTGGCCTTCAGCATGGAAAGACCGTTGGCGGTCTTCTTCAGGTCGTTCTGGAAGGCCTTCATAGAGGTGGTGTCCACCAGACGAATGGTCGCCCGGACCCCGTCCTTCGACCCGGTCGCGTAGTCCTTCGAGGTATAGTTGCCGCTGCCAGCGGGAATGAAAAGCTGGATCTTATTCTTGCCGTCGTTGGCCTGGATGTCGGCCTCTTTCAGGGTCTTGAAGCCGGTGTAGTCCTTTTTCGGCTGGCCCAGGGTGGGCGCTCCGCCGCAGCCCGCCAGGATCAGGAGGGACAGGAGGCACACCGTCAGGACAGTGAGTTTATTCTTCAGTTCTCTTCGCATGAATATCCTCCTTAATAACTGATATTGCTCCAAATAGACTATACGCCGCCCGGGAAGCGGATTCAACAGGATTCGGAACGGGAACGGGAAAAATCAGCTTGTCTGTAAATAGATGTATGTAATATGTAAAAAATGTGTAAAAACTGAAACAAGGCCCGGCCTTCTGGATGTGCGGCGGGGGTTCATGGTATAATACTCGCTGTTGAACGGGAGAGGAGGAGATCTGATGGATAAGAAAGCCGAGGCGATCATTTATCATGACCGCAAGTACAATTGCTGCCAGGCAGTCCTCTGTGCCTTCGCTGACGAGGTGGGGATGCGGAAGGACGTCCTGTTTCGGGCCGGCGAGGCCTTCGGGCGAGGCATGGGAGGCATGAACGGCACCTGTGGGGCGCTTTCCGCCGCCATGCTCCTGGCAGGTCTGGTGAAGAGCGACGGGGACACCGTGGATCCGCAGTCGAAAGCGGAGACGTATAAATACGCGGCGGAGATCCACGACAGGTTCCGGGAGATGTGCGGGAGCACCATATGCCGGGAGCTGAAGGGGGTAGACACGGGGAAAGTCCTGACCTCCTGCCCGGACTGCATCCGGAACAGCGTGAAGTGTGTCCAGGAGATCCTGGGCATCTGAGATGATCGAGAAGGCCCTGCGGGAGGTTGATTCTTCCGCGGGCCCTATGGTTATAGAATGGGAAGGAAAAGGCTATGCTGAATAAACTGAGAGAGAAAATGGAAAAGGGCGAGCAGACGATCGGGACCTTCGTGTCCGCGTCGAATGAGGCGTTCGTGGAGTGCCTGGGCTATACCGGCCTGGACTACGTGATCATCGACACCGAGCACGGCCCCTATGACACCATGGACATGATGTCCATGATCCGGGCGGCGGAGAGCGTGGACCTGACGCCTCTGGTCAGGATCGCGGATGTGACCCATAAGGAGATTCAGCGGGCCGCGGACTGCGGCGCTCAGGGGCTGATCGTTCCCTGCATCCGGACCATGGAGGAGATCCACAAGCTCGTCGACCTGGCGAAATACAGCCCCCTCGGAAACCGGGGCTTCATTAAGGGCAGGGGCTGCCATTTCGGGAATCAGGCCTGGGCCGCGGGATCTATGGAACAGTTCATGGAGATGAGTAATGAGAAGCTCCTGGTCCTCCCCCAGTGTGAGACCGCGGAGTGCCTGGACATCATCGAGGATGTGATGAAGGTGGACGGCGTCGACGGCATCTTCATCGGCCCCTTCGATCTTTCATTCTCCATGGGGATCCCCGGCAGGTTCGATGAGCCTGTTTTCGAAGAGGCGATCCAGCGGATCCTGAAAGCCTGTCAGGACGCCGGCAAGCCTGCCTTCATCTTCACCCCGAATGAGGAGGCGGCCAGGGCCCGGCTTGCCCAGGGCTTCGACAGCGTGACGAACGGCCTGGATCCCGGCGTGATCACCGCCGCCTATAAGGAAATGGTCCGGAAGATCAGAGGATAGGGGAAGAAATAGCTGGAAACCGGCCGGATTCATCGGAAGGCGATGGGTCCTGCCGGTTTTTCGTCTTTCCGGGAGGAGAAAGGACCGGCGGGGAAGGTCCGCGGGCTGCCTGCGGGGACCTTCCCCGCCCATGAAAAAAGGCCGCCTCGCGGTGAGGCGGCCTGTCCCGAAGGACACTGCGATCGAATAGGCGGGACAAGTCGTCCCTGTGTCTTACTTGAAGTATCTGTTCAGGAGACCCTGGAAGGCAGCGCCGTGACGGGCTTCGTCCTTCGCCATCTCGTGGACGGTGTCATGGATGGCATCCAGGTTCTGCTGCTTGGCCTTCGTGGCCAGAGCCTTCTTACCGGCGCAGGCGCCAGCCTCCGCCTCGACTCTCATCTCCAGGTTCTTCTTCGTGGAGTCGGTGATGACCTCACCCAGCAGCTCCGCGAACTTGGCCGCGTGCTCCGCCTCTTCATGGGCGGCCTTCTCATAGTAGAGACCGACCTCGGGATAACCCTCTCTGAAGGCGACTCTGGACATGGCCAGGTACATACCGACCTCAGAGCACTCACCGGTGAAGTTGGCTCTCAGATCCTCGATGATCTCAGGATCCACGCCCTGAGCCACGCCGACCACATGCTGGTCCGCCCAGGAAGCGCCTTCCTCCTGCTTGGTGAACTTGGAAGCGGGCGCGCCGCAGGTCGGGCACTTCTCCGGAGCCTCCGGTCCCTCATAGACATAACCGCAAACAGAACATACCCATTTCATGATCGTTTTCCTCCTTCTGACTCTATCCCGTTGGATGGGAGATCATAGACATTGACCATGCCGCCGGGGTACCTTTCGTCCCCTTCGGCAAAGTCATTGTACCACAGAACAGGAATGATAATTATTGCAAATGCAACAATAGCGCATTTTTCACGAGAATTTTTCGAAATAATTTTACGGATCCCGGGTCCTCCGGTAGAATAAATGGGAGAGACCGGCCGCGCCGGCCGAAAGGAGCGGATTTTGACAGAGATCTATATCATCAGACACGGAGAAACGGATTTCAACCTGCGGGGGACCCTGCAGGGGACGCTGGACGCGCCGCTGAACGCTACGGGCATCCGGCAGGCGCGGGAGGCGGCGGCCTTCGTGAGGGGCCGGGGCCTGACCTTCGACCGGGTCTACGCCACCCCGCTCAGCCGGACCCAGGATACGGCGGCGGCGGTGTCAGGTTTCCGGAAGGAGGACATGATCATCGACCCCCGGATCATCGAGTTCGATTACGGAGACTATGACGGGAAGCGGAATGGAGACCTGAAACCGGACATGCTGGCCTTTCTGGCGGATCCGGATCATGTGGCGCCGCCGGAAGGAGTGGAGACCATCCAGTCCCTGATCGCCCGGACCCGTGCCTTTCTGGAGGACCTGGCGGAGGAGCTGACAAGGGCTGACGCGGCGGGCGATCCTCCCGCCAGGATTTTAATCGCGACTCACGGGGTGGCCTTCCGGGGGCTCCTGGCCGGGATTCAGCGCCTGCCTGTCCCAGGCGACGCGATCTGGCATCTGGGCCTGGGCAATTGTGAGATCTACCGGACCACCTTCCGGGATGGCTGGTTCGAGAAAGCGGTCCAGTGGTTCGCGGGCGCCACGCCCAGCGGGGAGACCTCCGGGGCCATGTAAGGGTATTATTATAATGTGGGGGATGTTTCCGGAGAGGCTGCGCCCACGGCCGAACGGCCCGGGCGCGCGGCTTCGGTATGTGGTTCTCTCGGGAGGTTCT
>CACZTH010000031.1 GCA_902784035.1 uncultured Eubacteriales bacterium | reverse complement strand
ATGAGAAGTTTGGTCGCTAATCATTTTACACGAGCCTCAATGGCTTTTCTACTATTCACTTTTGCGAACAATATTGTACTCTATCCGGGAAAAACCAGAAAGTTTAGCGCGACGCATAACGGACCCCGCCGCCGCACGCTGAAACCGCCCGCGTGAAAGCGTCGGAAAGATGGACCGCGCGTCCATCTTCCGCGTTTGTACCATGCGTCCATCTTCCTCGTTTCGGTTCCTTTTCCAGCCCTTTTATCATATAATGTGGGCGACCGCACTCTCCAGGAAGAGTGGATGACCGCAGGAGGAGACCATGGCCGAAAGAAAGAACAACATCACCGATTATGTGAAGGAGACCACGGAGACCTTCCAGAACCTTCCCTTCAACCCGGTGGACAGCCTGGTCCTGTCCCAGCTCAGCTACGCCAAGCTGGAGCGGGTAAAGGACGGGCTCCGGGAACTGGAGCCCGGGATCCGGGACTTCTTTCGGGGCGAGTTCTTCCGTCAGGTCTTCGACGATGACATCTCCGACGACCAGAACCTGGACCTGTTCGCCTACGCCGCCGGCAGTCCCCGCTTCCGGGGCCTGCCGGTGAAGCACATCGAAGCCGTCATGGACCCGGACTCTGAAACACAGTTCGCTGCCATGACCTTCGAGCTGGATGGAGATACCGACTATGTGGCCTTCCGCGGGACCGACGGGAACCTCTTCGGCTGGAAGGAAGACTTCAACATGTCCTTCCTGAAGGAGGTCCCGGCCCAGACCATGGCGGTGGACTATCTGAACCGCCATTACCGCTCGCAAAATCCCTCCGGCGGCCGCCGCAGGCTGATCATCGGCGGCCACTCGAAGGGCGGCAACCTGGCCATCTACGGCGGCCTCCGCTGTGACGCCTCCATCCATCCGCGGATCCGCCAGATTTTCAGCCACGACGGGCCCGGCTTCCAGACAGACGTCCTCCAGACCCTCACCGACATTCAGGCCCGGGACGGGATCCACATCATGCGCCTGGTCCCCGAATCCAGCGTCATCGGCATGCTCCTGGCCAGCGGCAGCGACTATGAGACCGTCGACTGCGAGGGTATGGGCATCATGCAGCACTACGCCTTCTCCTGGAATGTGGACCTGGACGCCCATGACTTCATCTATACGGAGGGCCTGTCCAGCGCCGGCGAGTATAATGGCCGAATGATCCGGGAATGGCTGTCCTCCGCTTCCCTGGAGGAGCGCCAGGACTTCACCGATACCCTGTACGCCCTGCTGACAGATAACGGCATTCACACCCTGACCGACCTGAAAAACCTGACTCCCCGCAGGATCGCCGCCCTCGCCGCTTCCCTGGGGAACGTGGACGACGAGAAGAGGAAGACCTTCTTCCGGGTCCTCCGCTCCCTGGCAGCGGCCTCCCTCCACCAGCTGGGTCCGGACCAGGACCAGGACCAGGACCAGAAAGAACTGCCCCTATGAGCAATAACCGTCGTACCCTCCTCCAGAGCCTGGGCTATGGCAGCGCCTCTCTGGGGGACTCCATCTCCTACAGCTTCATCGGAAGCTACCTCCTGGTCTTCCTGACCACGGTCCTCCACATGAAGCCGGCCCTGGCGGGGATCATCACCGCCGCGGGCTGCGTTTGGAACGCCCTGATCAACCCGGTCATCGGCTGGTTCTGCGACCGGGCGCGGAGCCGGTCCGGCCGCCGCAGGATCCTGATCCTCCTGGCCTCCTTCCCTCTGGCCGGTTCCACGCTTCTTCTCTTCGTCAGACTGCCCCTGGGCGGCCTCGGGGCCTTTTTCTGGTATGCCTTCCTCACCATGGCGTTCTGGACCGCTTACACCTGCTTTCTGGTCCCCTATCTGGCTCTGGGCGCGGCGTATACGCCGGATTACGACGGCAGGACCCGGCTCCGCCTGGCCGCCTCCCAGTTCAATACGGTGGGGTCCATGCTGGCCCTGGCCTTCCCGCCCTCCATCAGAAAGCTCTTCCTCCGCCTGGGGGCATCTCCCGCCGGGAGCTGGTCCCTGACCGCCCTGGTCATCGCCGTCCTTGGATTCGCTTCCCTGCTCGTGACGTTCCTGTCCGCCAGACGGTTCGACCAGACCGACCGAAACGCCGGTCTCCTGGGCTTTGACCGGTCGGAGGGCCGCTTCTCGCTGCCGTCCCTCCTGCGGGAGTATTTCTCCATCGGCAGTCTCCGCCCCGTCCGGTCGCTCCTCGCTGCCAGCCTTTGTCTTCTCACCGGTTATGAGATGTACATGGCGGACCTGGTCTACCTCTTCACTTACGACCTGGGCTTCTCCGCCGGCAGGAGCACCTTCTTCCTGGCCCTCCGGGGCATCTACGGGACCGGCCTCCTGGCGGTGACCGCTTTCGCCGTCCGGAAGCTGGATAAGAGAAACACGCTGATCGCGGCGTATCTGGCAAGCGCGGCCGGTATGACCCTGATTCGGCTGACCGGCCTGAATTCGTTCCCTGCCCAGCTCCTGTACATGCTGATGGTCGCCCTGGCTACCTGCGTCTACTGGCAGCTCATCCCGTCCATGTATTATGACGTGGCGGATTACGACCGGCTGAAGACCGGAAAGAATCGGCAGGCCGCTGTGATCTCCTTCCAGGGTTTTCTGGAGTCCGCCGCCCTCGGTCTGGGCAGTCTCCTTCTGGGCCTGGTTCTCCAGCTCGCCGGCTTCCAGGGCGCCCTCTCTGAGCAGGCGCCCGCCACCGTCCTCTGGATCCGAAACCTGGCTACAGTGGTCCCCCTGGTCTTCACCGGCCTGGGGATCCTGGCCCTCTGGACCTATCCCATCGACCGGGCGGCCCACCAGCGGATCCTGCTGGACCTGAAGAACCGGGACGCCGGCGAACAGCATCCGGCCGACCGCCAGCTATAGTTTTTTCACCGAACTTATGGTAGAATTCAAGGGTTCAGATTGTTTACGCGGCGGAATCCGTACGTCGATTTTCGAAGGAGAAGGAAACATGAAAGGGAAACAGCGAAGCTACCTGAAGGGTCTCGCCCAGCAGATCCAGCCCACGGTCTATATCGGGAAGGCCGGCCTGACGGAGGCCCTGGTCCAGTCCGTCGACGACGCCCTTTCCGCCCGGGAGCTGGTGAAATGCCAGATTCAGGACGGGGCCGGGCTGGCGCCCGCTGAGACCTGCGACCAGCTGGCTCATGCCCTGGGCGCCGAATTCGTTCAGGCCATTGGCCACCGCTTCGTCCTCTACCGGCAGGCGAAGGACCCGGATCACCGAAAGATCCAGCTTCCCCGCTGAGGAAGGGCCGCACCATGGAAAACAGGATATACAATTTCACGGACCTGCGCCGGCTCCGCCGCAGGCTCGACGCCCTGGCCGTCTTCCGGGGCCTGCTGGTTAAGGCGCCTGTCAGCGGCCTCCGTTCCCTCCTGGCCAGCCTTCCGGAAGAGGGTGAGACGCCGTCAGCCGACTTCTTCAACCGTTACGGCGCCTTCGCCCACCAGCTTTACGAGAACGGCGGGGACCTGGGCGCCGCCTTACAGACCCAACTCCTTCAGGATGAGAACGCGGTCCTGAAAGCGGCGGCGAAGGGCCGGGAGATCCCGCCCTCCCTTCAGAGGACCGCCGAAGCGGAGCTCGCCGCCCTGCAGGAGGCCGCCGACCTGACGCCCGCCGCCTTCCAGGCGCTGGCGGGACAGGAGATCCCCCTGCCCGAGTGGGAGACCTCGCCGACCGACCTCCGGGGAGCCTTTGTCCAGGCCCTTCAGGAGGCGCCGGTCCGGGGCTGGGGAATCTTCGCCCAGGCGAGGGCCTTCCGGGTCCGGGACGGACATCTGTCGCCGGTGCGGAACGCCGACGATAAACGTGTCTCCGACCTGATCGGCTATGAGCGGGAACGGGCCAGGGTCCTGGAGAACACCCGGGCGCTGGCGGAAGGCCGGGGAGCCAGCAATGTCCTCCTCTACGGGGACGCGGGGACCGGGAAATCCTCGACGGTGAAGGCCTGCGCCAATGAGTTCGCTGACCAGGGCCTGCGGCTGATCGAGTTCGAGAAGAACCAGCTCAGCCAGATCCCGGCCATCATCGACCAGGTCTACGACGCGCCTCTTAAGTTTATCTTTTTCATCGATGACCTGAACTTCTCCGAGGATGACGACGCCTTCTGCCAGCTGAAGGGGATCCTGGAGGGGAATGTCACCGGCGGCTCGCCCAACATCGCCATCTACGTGACCAGCAACCGCCGGCACCTGGTCCGGGAAAGCATGGAGGACCGGACCGGCTCGGAAATCCACATCAATGAAACCATCCAGCAGATGGTCAGCCTGTCTGACCGGTTCGGCCTGGCCGTCCTCTTCTCCGTCCCGAAGAAGAAGCTCTACCTGGACATCGTCCACCGCCTGGCCCAGGAAGAGCGGATCGATCTGCCAACCGAGGAACTGGACCGGCGGGCGGAGGCCTTCGCCCTCCGGCGGGGCGGCCGCAGCCCCCGGGCGGCGGAACAGTTCATCCAGCTCCTGTCCATCGGCCTATAGACGCGAACCCACGAAAAAAGACGATGACCCGCTCCCCGGCAGTGTCATCGTCTCTCTTTTCTATAAACAAAAGCGTCCTACTCCGCGATCAGGTCCTTCACGACCTCCCCCGCGATCAGGTCCTTCACGTCCTGCCCCGCGATCAGGTCCTTCACGACCTGTCCCGCGATCAGGAGCCCCGCGACCGGCGGCACGAAGGCGGTGCTCCCCGGGACGGACCGCCGCCCGGCGCTGGTATGCCGGGTCTCCGGCTGGCAGACGCCGTCAGTCCGGCAGCTGCCGTCCGTATCCTCGATGGGCCCGATGGGCCGGATCGGCTCCTCCTCTGAATAGACCACCTTCAGGTGCCTGACCCGCCGCTTCTTCAGCTCCTTCCGCATGACCTTAGCCAGGGGATCCATCTTCGTCTTATAGATGTCGGCGACCCGGAACTGACTGCCGTCCATCTTATTCCCCGCCCCCATGCTGCTGATGATGGGCGTATGACGGGCCTGGCATTCCATGATCAGCGCCAGCTTGGCCGAGACCGTGTCCACCGCGTCCACTACATAATCATATTCCTCGAAGGGAAAGCCGCTGACGTTTTCCGACGTGACGAAGCAGTTATGGATTCGGACATCCACATCCGGGTTGATCTCCAGCATCCGTTCCCGCATGACATCGGTCTTGAATTTCCCGATCGTCTTCCAGGTGGCGATGATCTGCCGGTTCAGATTGGTGAGACTGACCTGGTCATCGTCGATCAGGTCGAAAGCCCCGACCCCGCTCCGGACCAGCCCCTCGCAGACATAGCCGCCCACGCCGCCGATCCCGAAGACCGCGACCCGGGAGGCCTTCAGTTTCTCGAGCCCTTCTCTCCCGATCAGAAGCTGTGTTCTCGAAAATTGATCCGGCATACCTTATCTCCTTACTATCCAGCGCGGCCCGCCCGCTTCCGGAACGCGTCCCCGGGGACCGCCGTCCGCCGGCGGCCGTCCCGCTTCCCGCCGCGGGAACCCTCTATTCATTCTATCATTATTCGGCGCGGCCGCTTCAGAAAATCTCCTTCCGACCGCCCGCCGCGCCCGCAATTTCCCCCTGGCTCTGGATTTCATTCCCAGGAAAGAGTATATTCACATAGGGCCATCGCATAACATTCTGGAGGTTATTTTTTTGGACGAAAAAGCACTCAGCAATTCGCGCGATCTTCTGTTTTCAAACCGGGACATCCGGAGACTCCTGACGCCGCTGATCATCGAACAGTTTCTGTCGATCCTGGTCGGGATGCTGGACACCCTGATGGTCTCCAGCGCGGGAGAAGCGGCCATTTCCGGCGTCACCCTGGTAAACGAGGTGAACTTTCTGATCATCACCCTCACCGCCTCTCTCGCGACGGGGGGCGCCGTCGTCGCCTCCCAGTTCCTGGGAGCGAAAAAGCGGGCTGAAGCGAACCGGACCGCCTCCCAGCTGGTCCTGATCGCGGGGATCTGCGGACTCCTCC
Source organism: uncultured Eubacteriales bacterium (assembly GCA_902784035.1). GTDB lineage: Bacteria > Bacillota > Clostridia > Peptostreptococcales > Anaerovoracaceae > Aminicella. The sequence goes on along the minus strand of CACZTH010000031.1, from coordinate 24,024 downwards.
TGATGTTTCTGGCGCTAATCGGCCGGCGGGCGATCCTGAACTTCCTCTACGGCTCTGCCGCGCCAGATGTCCTGGACAACGCGGTGACCTATTTCTGGATCACGGCCCTCTCCTTCCCCATGCTTGGCCTGTATAACGCCTGCGCCGCCGTCTTCCGGACGATCAACCGGACCAATGTGACCATGTGGGTCTCCTTCCTGATGAACGGGATCAATGTCATCGGGAATTACATCGGTGTCTACATGCTGCACCTGGGGGTGACCGGCGTCGCCTGGCCATCCTTCCTCTCCCGGACTGTCGCCGCGGTCATCCTCTTCATCATGGCTATGAACCGGAAGAACGCGCTTTTCGTCAGCCTGAGTGGAATCTTTCACTGGAACGGCCGGATCATCCGGAAGATCATTTCCATCGCCGTCCCGAACGGGATCGAGAACGGTCTCTTCCAGCTGGGCAGGGTCCTGGTCGCCAGCATCGTCTCAACCTACGGGACAGCCATGATCGCAGCGAACGGCGTCGCGAACTCGATCTACACCCTGCTGATCATCAGCTCCTCGGCGCTGAACATCGGAATCGTTCCTGTCGTCGGCCGCTGCGTGGGCGCCGATGATTATGAGCAGGCCAGATATTACATCCGGAAATTCTGGTGTCTGGTAATGGCCCTGATCCTCCTGAACGGCGCCCTCGTCTGGCTGGCGCTTCCCAGCCTGCTCCATTATTACAACATTTCCCCGGAGGGCGCCCTGCTGGTCCGGCGGATCATCCTGATCAGCATCTTCGCCCTGACCGTCTTCCAGGCCCCCGCCTTCACACTGCCGAACGCCATCCGGGCAGCCGGCGACGCGAAATACACCATGGTCGTCGGCATCCTGTCCATGTTCCTGGTCCGGATCTCCGGCGCTTACCTGCTCGGGACCCTGCTGGGCCTCCACGTCTTCGGCGTCTTCCTGGCCATGTATCTGGACTGGGTCTGCCGGTCTATCTTCTATCTTATCCGGTACCGGTCCGGAAAATGGACCCGCTACCGGATCGTCTGACACGCCGGAAGGCAGCGTGGAAAGGCCGCTTCGGAAGGCCGCTTCGAAATGCCGTTTCGAAATTCCGTTTCGAAAGGCATCGTCGAAAGGCCGCTGAAGGAAAAGGGCTAAAGGTTCCTCCCCGCTTATTTACAGATCCCGTCCACCCATTTAATGAAGTTGGACGTGCTGTTTCCGGCGCGTTCAGCTGTCGTATGCCCCTGCCCCCAGACAGTGGCGAAATCCGTACTCTTCACGGCGCTGTTATTCTTCAGCGCCAGGGCGAGGTTCATCTCCGTCGTGAGAGACGTGTCGGTCTGGTTGATGCCGGTTCGGATCCGCCAGTATGACGCTGCGTTCGATGTCTGGTATCCCTCGTAGTACGAAGACAGATAGTACATCGGATTGTACATATTCTGGCGAACGGAGCTGGTTACACCCAGCGCGTCTTCACTGGCGGCGCCCTCCGCGTAGGCGGACGCGTAGGAACTCTTATATCCGCTGAGCTTACTGTATTTCGAGGCGTTTTTCTTTAAGAGGTCCGCCATGGTCTGGTCGAAGTGCAGCGTGTTTGACGATCCTGTGCCAAACAGGCTGTTTTCCGCCTGGGACAGACTGAGGCTGTCGAAAGCGCCGACGTCCTTCGCGGCGGACTTGCAGTGCTTCACGAACGCCTTCAGGCTTGTGATCTTCGCGGTGTTCGTCTTCTTATCATATTGAATCCAGGTACCGTCAGCGTTCAGCGCTTTAATATACGCGGCGGCCGACTTATAGGTCGTCCCGGAGGCACTTCCCGAAGCGGCGCTTGCGGAAGGAACCGCAGGAGACCCCGATCCGGAAGCTCCGGACGGCGCCGAGCCGGACGGCGCTGAGCCAGACGGCGGCGCGCTGGAGGACGAGGATCCGGAAGCTCCAGACGGCGCTGAGCCGGACGGAGCGCCGCCGCTCATGTCCGCCATCTCCTGACTGCTTTCCGTATAGGGAAATTCCGTATCCTTCAGGAAATTGTTCAGGGACTTCTCAATAACGCTCATCAGGTATTTATAGTAGCTTCCCGACAGATAGATGCCCGAGGAAGACTTGGAAAGCTTCAGCACAGTCCCGTCAGAGGATTTCAGCCCGAGGGCGTTGATGTAATCCGCGTAAGCTTCCGCCATATCGTCTGACAGGGCAGAGGTCCATACTGACGACGAACGCGTCCCGGAGGAAGAAAACTGGCCCATCATCCACTCATAAGCCTCGTTCGCGGTGTCAAGGTTCGTGATGGGGCACCAGGCCATGACACCGGTCACCGCGTCACTGATATAATTCCCATCGCTGTCCTTCATGGCCGCGCCAATCTTCTTCAAGTACTTCAGATAAAGCCCGCTGTCTCCGGACGCGCCCAGAACCGTGCTCTGAGCGCCGCCGCCGCTGTGGCCGAACACGAAGATCTTCGATGTGTCGCCGGCCAGCGACCCGGCATTATACCGGAGATATCGGATAGCGGCTTTCAGGTCCGTAACGCCCCAGGGCGCGCCGCCGTCGTAATTCGACCCGTTCTCCCTGCCGCGGCACCCGGCGAATACATAGATATACCCGGCCTTCATGTATTTCTTAATGCCGCTGTAATCGTAGGACGTTACCGCCTCCTGAGCGGAATACCCGGCAGTGTTCAAAGGCATGACGAACGGCGCGGTCTTCGCGGTGTAGCCGTTCACTTTCCCGCTGGTATCCACCGTGCAGGTGTACGTACCGTCGCTGTTTTTCTTCCCCTTGAAATAGGCGGCCGGAACGTATACGGCGAGCTTCTCGTATGCTTCCGCCTGAGCCTTCACGCAGTAGGCCAGCCCGATCTGGTAATATACGCCATGATCCTCGTCATACTGCCACTTCGACATGTCGATCTTAAGCGTCTCGATCCCGGACGGATTCGATACAGAAGAATGGGTGATGGTCTTTACAGTCTTCGCCGATGCCGACGAAGTAGACGACGAGGACGACGAGGACGAAGATCCGCATCCCATGAGCGGCAGCGCCAAGGCAGCCGCCGCTGTGAATACGGCGATCCCGAGCGCGAGCGATCTTTTCCGAAATGATGATGAGAACATGACACACCTTCTGTTCGTACGAGCGATATCCTTTTGACAGTCATCATCCTATTGGATGATTTTGAATCCTGTAGCTGCTTCTCGCTGTCGAATGCGTGAAGTTCTCGTGACGCTCAGTTATTGGCGAGCTCACATACGACATCCAGGAAAACATTGGCGCCATTCTCTGCCGCCTGATCGGAGGTGAACTCCTGCGGATTGTGGCTGATGCCCTTCACACTGGGAACGAAGATCATCGCGGTCGGGCAGATCCGCGCCAGCATCTGCGCGTCCTGGCCGGCGCCGGAAACCATCCGTCTGGCTTTCAGCCCTCTCCTTCCCGCGGCCGCCTCAATCTTCCGGCAGATGCCCTCGTCGAAGGAAACGGGGTCGAAGCAGGATATCCGCTGGGTGGTGATCTTCACTTTGTCAGTCTCCTCCAGCTCCTTCAGATAGCCCGACAGCAGCTCCTCGTCATGGTCAAGCATCGCCTTATCGGGATTGCGCAGATCTACGGTGAAATCCGCCTGCGAGGGGATGACATTCACGGCGTTTGGTTTAAAGGCGATGGTTCCCACGGTCGCCACGCCGCCGGATTTCCCGACCATCTCGCGGCAGAAGATGTTCACCTTCGCGGCAGCGAGACCCGCGTCCGCGCGCATGCGGATCGGCGTCGTACCGGCGTGGTTGGCCGCGCCCTCGATGTGGACCTTTTGCCAGCGAATTCCCTGGAGCCTGTCAACGGCCCCGATGTCATAACCTTCCGCGTCCATAATCGGGCCCTGCTCGATATGCAGTTCCAGGAAAGCGGCCGGGGTCACGAAACCGGGCCTGACGGTACCGGCGTATCCGATCCTGGCCAGCTCCTCTCCTAATACGGTTCCATCCGTGCCGACTGTAGCGAGCGCCTCCCCGCAGCTCATTCCGCCAGCGTAAACCAGGGATCCCAACATGTCCGGCGAATAGCGGACCCCCTCCTCATTCGTGAAAGCGCCTACGATAATGGGCCGCTTCGTCCGAACGCCCTGTTCACGCAGGGTCAGGATAAGCTCGAGCCCGGCGAGGACCCCCAGACACCCGTCGTACTGACCAGCATTAATGACTGTATCGATATGGGAACCGACCATAACCGGCGCTTCTCCTCTGTTCTCTTCCGTTTCCCAGATGCCGAGGAGGTTGCCGATCTGATCGACGACGACGCGAAGACCCGCTTCCTTCATCCAGGACGCAACCAGATCACGCCCTGCCTTATCCTCATCTGACGCGGTGAGCCGGGTCCGCCTTCCGTCAGCCGCGACGCCGACCCTTCCCAGTGTATGAATTCTCTCTCTAAGACGTTTTCCGTTAATATTCGTCATCTCCACTTCCTCCTTCTTGCGATGATGCTTTCACAACGCTGACCACAGTATAGGTGAAAACTCAATCAGGCGATATTTAGATTTTCCATCAAAATATAAATATTTTGAGTATAATAAGACAAAGGGCGGTCTCCATGACCGGGAGACACACGAACGGCCGCTTTCCCGCCGCGACCATTACGTTTCTCCAGCCCATGACCCGAAGGACCGCCGGGCGGCAGGAATTCGGCGCTGCAGAGAAGGACACAGAGGCAGGCATCGTATGCAGATCACCAACATTCCGATTGAGCGCAACCGGAGAGAGACAACACATCACGGCAGCCCGGATTTCCCCCTGGCCGTTTATAACTCGGTGATGGGGAGGAATGTCCTGGGCTATACGCCGCTGCACTGGCACGAGGAGCTTCAGATCTGCCTCGTCACCCGGGGAGAGATCTGCTTCCATGTCCAGGAGCAGGAGATTCTGCTCCCGAAGGGTGACGGGATCTACATCGGCAGCGGCTACCTGCACACAGCCCGGCCGACCAGTGATCCTGAGAGTTCGTATATCTGCCTGAACTTCCTGCCCGCCCTGATCGGCTCCTTCCACGGCTCCGCGGTGGAACAGAAGTATCTTCTGCCCGCGCTGAGCGATCCCTCCCTGGTTTTTCAGACCCTGCGGGCCGATGTCCCCTGGCAGAAGGAGATCCTGGACCTGGCGGCGAAGAGCCTCCCGATCTATGAAGAGAAGCCCGCGGCGTGGGAACTCGCGCTGACGATCGACCTGTCCCGGATGTTTTTGCTCCTTTTCGAAAATCACCGTGAACTCCCCCGCGCCCCCAGGCGCTCCCGGTCTAATGTGGTCGTCCAGCGCATTATCAGCTATGTGGCGCAGCATTATATGGAGAAGATTACCCTGGGCGACCTGGCGCGCGAGGCCTCCTACGCCCAGAGCGAGTGCTGCCGCGTGTTTAAGAAATACACCGGTGAATCGATCTTTTCCTACCTCCGCGCTTACCGGCTGGAGCGGAGCGTGTACCTGCTGAACGGCTCCGGCCTTTCCGTCAGTGAAATCGCCTATGCCTGCGGCTTCAGTTCCACAAGTTATTATATCGAGCATTTCCGGAAGCAGTTCTGCGTAACGCCCCTGAAGTACCGGCAGCAGAACAGCGAAGCTAATTCTCAATATCTTTATAATTTTCCAGAAGAGCCGCGTATTTCCCGCGCGGAAACGGAAATATAATTACTCTATAGAAACATGGATCAACAGGGCCTGAGGGCTCTGTCGGGAACGAACATGAGGAGGTTACTGGTTATGCAGGAATTGATGAAAGCAGTTCACCGGCGGCACCGGGGTCCCCTTTCCAGGACGGACCGCTTTTCCTTGAAGGAGGCGGAGAGGGCGAGGGCCTTCCACCAGACCTTCCCGGTCTACGAGCCTACGCCGCTGGCTGTTCTCCCCTCGCTGAGCGAGGCTCTCGGGATCGCCTCCTTCCACGTTAAGGACGAGAGCAAGCGTTTCGGGCTGAATGCCTTCAAGGTTCTGGGCGGGAGCTACTGCATCGGCAGTTATATCGCCGACCGGCTGGGCATGAACATCTCTGACCTGACCTATGAGAAGATCACAGGCAGTGAGGTAAAAAAGAAACTGGGAGCGCTGACCTTCGTGACAGCGACGGACGGCAACCACGGCCGGGGGATCGCCTGGACAGCCAGGGCGCTGGGACAGCGCGCCGTGATCTATATGCCTGAAGGGAGCTCCCCTGAACGCCTCCGCAACATCCGCGCGCTCGGCGCGGAGGCGGAAATCACGGATTTAAATTACGATGATACCGTTCGCTACGCCAGCGGCCAGGCAGAGAAGAACGGCTGGATCCTGACGCAGGACACAGCAGTGGCTGGGGATATGAAAATTCCCACCTGGATCATGCAGGGATATCTAACCATGGCCCTGGAAGCCGTAGAACAGCTTCATGGGGAGAAACCCACCCATATTTTCCTGCAGGCAGGGGTTGGGGCGATGCCCGGCGCGCTGACCGGCTTCTTCCGATCCCTGTGGGGCGACGGAGAAGACCGTCCTGTCATCACGATCGTCGAACCCGATCAGGCCGACTGTTTCTATCGGACGGCGAAAGCGGATGACGGAAAACTGCACAGCGTCACTGGCCCCATGCACTCAATCATGGCCGGCCTGTGCTGCGGCGAACCCTGCACCATCGGCTGGGAGATGCTGAGCGATCACGCCGACTTCTTCGTCTCCATGCCTGACTGGGTCGCCGCGAAGGGGATGCGGGTGCTGGGCAACCCCCTCAGGGGCGATGACCGCGTTATTTCCGGCGAAAGCGGCGCGTCGACGACCGGCCTCGTGGCCGCGCTGTGTCAGGATCCTGACCTGGCGGATCTCCGGGAGGAAATCGGACTTGACCGGAGCGCGCGGGTCCTCTGTTTCTCCACCGAGGGAGACACGGACCAGGAAAACTACAGAAAGATTGTCTGGGACGGCCTGTATCCGAGCTTCTAGGCGGCGTAGAGCAGTGACCGACGAATAATGTATTAATCGATGCGAAGAGAAAGCCAGCCGGCGCCCCCAGGCGCCAGCTGGCTTTCATGACTGTCAGGGCTTCCACCCCTTCAGCGTATTACCTCTTCTTTGGCATTTTGCCCGTTCATGAACCAAGGACGGTTCGCGCGTTCGGAAGGACTAAATCGCCTTTTCTTCCGGGCTGCCCTCGCGCCCCGGCTTCATAACGACTTTGCCCTTACTGATCGCGCCGACCGGGCAGACGAGGACGCAGAGGTGGCAGCCCACGCACTTATCTTCGTCACAGCTCGGCTTCCGCTCTTCTTCGTCCCAGACGATCGCCTGGTGCGCTCCATCATAGCAGGAGATATAGCAGCGGCCGCAGCCGATGCACTTATCCTGATCGATATGGGGGAAGACCTTATAGTCACGATCCAGATCCTCTGCCGGGATCAGGTTCTCATTCGCGACGCCGACGAGTTCCTCCAGGCTGTCGACCCCCTGCTCTTCCATGTAGTACTCGAGGCCGCTCTTCAGGTCGTCAATGATCCGGTAGCCGTACTGCATCACGGACGTCGTGATCTGAAGCGTCGTGGAGCCGAGAAGGATGAACTCCGCCGCGTCTTCCCAGGTCTCAATACCGCCGATTCCGGAAATCGGAACACCCGGAATCCCTGTGCGAAGCTGCTGAATGAACCGCAGCGCGACGGGCTTGACCGCCTTACCGGAATAACCGGAAATGGAAGACTTCCCGTTAATGATCGGAAGGCCGATCTTCCGGTTCAGGTCGACATTGCAGATCGACTTAATCGTATTGATGGCGGAAATGCCGTCCGCTCCGCCTTCCAGGCAGGCCTTCGCTACCGGGACCATGTCGGTGATGTTCGGCGTCATTTTCGCGAGGACCGGAAGGTCCGTTCCGCGCTTCACAGCCTGGCAGTAGGCCTTGCAAAGCTCCGGATTCGTCCCGACATCAGAGCCCATGGCGTGGGACGTCATCTGCGGACAGGACAGGTTCATCTCGATCATATCCGCGCCCGCTTCCGTAACGAGTCTCGCGAGCTCCTCCCAGTCCTTCTCGGTCGGACCCATGATGGACGCGATCAGAACCTTATTCGGATAATCCTTCTTCAAACGTCTCAGGTCGCTCAGGTTTTCCTCGAGGGAATGCTCCGCGATCTGCTCCATGTTCTTGAAGCCGACGAACGGGGTCCCTTCCTTCTGCAGCGCGTCGAACCGGGGAGATACCTCATCGATCAGGAAATCAGCCGGCCCGATCGTCTTGAATACGATGCCGCCCCAGCCTTCATCATAGCATTTCGCGCACATATCATAGCAATTGCCCACTGGCGAGGAGGACAGGCAAAACGGATTCTCAAAGTGAACGCCTAAGAAATCTACTGACAAATCTTTTCTGACCATCTCATTTACCCCCCAGATACTCATCGATCGCTTCTGCAGCTTCTTTGCCCTTCCGGACCGCGTAGACCACGGTTTTATCTCCGAGCGTGATATCTCCCGCCGCGAAGACATTGTCTCCCGCATGATATCCTTCGAACCCGACTTCGTTCTTATTCATCGTGAGCCCGAGTCCGCCGGCCTCAGAAGACTGTCCGACCGCCAGGACGATGAGATCCGCCTCGATCTTCAGTTCGCTGTTCAGCTTTCTGTGCTTGAAGGTGACCACCTTCCCGTCGACCGCGCTGGGCGCGTAGCCGTCCACAATCGTAACGCCTGCCGCCCTCGCCGTTTCCAGTTCCTCCTTCGAAGCGCGGAAATCGACCAGCTCCTTTCTGGTCACGCAGGTAACATTCTGCACGCCGAGAACTTTCAGCGTAGTAGCGGCATCCATCGCGGAGTCGCCGCCGCCGATGACGAGCGCGTTGTCCGGAAGATCGACCTTCCCTTCTTTCGCTTTCGCCTCCGCGAGGAAGGTCACGGCAGGCACAGCGTATTCATTCCCATTAAACATGTCGAGGATGTTTGGTTTCCCAACACCAACCGCGACCAGGACCGCGTCATAATCCTTCTTCAGCTGGTCCATGCTGAGATCTTTGCCGATTTCCTTTCCAAGGATGATCTTGGCGCCCAGGTCCTCGATCCGCTTCACCTCAACGTCCACGATATGATTCGGCATCCGGTATTCAGGAATGCCCGTTCTCAGGAAACCGCCGGCCTTATCATTCTTCTCATAGATATCAACGTCATAGCCCTTCGTCAGAAGCGTTGCGGCGGCCTGAAGACCAGCGGGGCCGCTTCCGATGATCGCGATCTTCTTGCCTTTCGCAGGTCCTTTCTCCAGGATCACCATCCCGATCCGCTCTTCAAAGTCCGTGACGAAACGCTGAATCCCGCCGATATCGATCGGTTTATCGATTCCTGTACGGGAGCAGCCGTACTCGCAGTAACGCTCCGTCGGACATACTCTCGCGCAGACGGAACCCATCGCGTTATTCATTCTGATGGTCTCCGCCGCGCCTTTAAAGTTGCGGAAGCGCACGCTTCTGATGAAACGCGCGGGGTCTGTCCCCGCCGGACATGACTGTGAACATGGCGCGTCGTGGCAGAGCAGGCAGCGTTCGGCTTCTTCCATGATCGTGATCATGGTATATGCCGGTTTCATTTCTTTCATATACTCCTGTGTCATGAAAAATTTTCCTCCTGTAAAACAGAATCGCGCATAGCTGAGTCCAGAACAGACGTGAAAATGAAGCGAGTGCCCTCTCGGAATCCAATTCCATTTCAACTATGCGCGATCCATTTAAATTACGATATCAAGAGACGATTAAAGCCCACCGTTCTCGTCCAGCTTCAGCACAGCGTTCAGCATGACGCTCGCGGCCTTCGTGCAGATCTCATCCGAAGTATGCTCCGGCTCGCAGTGAGAAAGTCCTTTCTCAGACTGCGCGAAGATCATCGTCGTCGGCACCATGTAGGAGATGTACTGCGCGTCATGTCCCGCGCCGGAGTGGATGTCCATGTGGCTGTAGCCGAGATCCTCCACGGCGTCTCTGACGTAATTGACCAGGGTCTTATTCCAGTAAACCGTGTCACGGTTCCACCCGAGGACGACCTCGCACTTGCACTGCTGCCACTCTCTCTTCTCGAGGGAGAACAGGATCTCACGAACCTTATTCAGGACTTCCGGATCTTCATGACGGACATCGATCGAGAAATCGAAGAAATCAGGAATGACGGTGTTCACGTCGGGATGAATGACGACTTCGCCAGTCGTGTAGACCAGGTCTTCATAGCCGAGCTTATCGATCTCCTCATGGAGGTAGCAGAGCGCTTCCGCCGCCGCGTGGAAGGCGTCATGACGCTTCTTCATGGGGAAGGTGCCGGCGTGCGCGGCGAAGCCGTAGAACTTCACTCTGTAGAGCATCTGGCCGAGTACACAGGTAACGACGCCGATATCCTTTCCGGCATCCTCCAGGATCGGTCCCTGCTCGATATGGGTCTCAAACAGGGCCTCGACCTTCTCCGGGGACATTCTGTTCGCCTTGTCACCCTTATACTTGAACGTAGAGAGCTTCTTCCCGAAGGTCATGCCCGGCTCCACGATCGACTCGGAGGCCATCATCTTATCGTAGGCGAAATTGTCGCGGAAGCGTTCCGGCATATAATCATGAGCCATCGCTCCGGAGCACATCATGCAGGGCGGGAATTCCGAACCCTCTTCATTCGTGAAAATCGTCGCGGTCAGCGGATGCTTATGCGGGATATTCTCAGCGGTCACAGTTTCCAGCACTTCCATCGCGCTCATAACGCCCAGGATGCCGTCATAATTCCCGCCGTTCTTAACGGAATCGCAGTGGGAGCCCATCATGATCCTCTTCGCGTTCGGATCGGATCCCGGAATGGTCGCGTACATATTCGCGAGGTCATCTGTTTCAATGGTCGCGCCGATCGCTGTCATCCTCTTTACGAACTCATCTCTCGCCATGATATCAGCTTCGGAGAGCGCGTAACGAGTGATCCCGCCATGTCCGGCATCGCCGTACTTGCTAAAAGTTTTAATTTTGTCACTCATTCTCTCTAAACTGCACTCATACATAGCCTTTACTCCTAACTCCTTTCAATGATATTAGTAAAATATTAATGGTTACTGCTCTTCCAGAGGCGCCGTCATCGCGTCATATTCTTCTTCCGAGACGAAGCCCTTATGTTCCTGCGTTCCGAAGGCATTCGATCTCATCAGCAGGACGTAGACGATGAACGCGACCGCGAAGGAGAACAGATACCCGTTCGCCGCGATCATATCGAGCACATTCGGCGTCGTGCGGCCGGATCCTGCGTACTTGAAGGCCGTATTTCCAAGAAGCGGCAGAATGAACGAAGCCGCCCAGGCGATGATCGCGGGCCAGTTCCAGCCGTTGCTGTATCTGTAGCGGCCGTCCGTCCCCAGATAGAGCGAGTAGACATCTACGCGCTTCTGCTTGCAGATGAAATAGTCAGCGCAGAGGATGGCCGCGACCGGAGCGATGATCGTTCCATAGTTGTTCAGCCAGGTGAAGATGTAGGCCGCGCCGGAGCCATAGATGAACCAGGGCTGGGCGACGAAGATGGCCGCGAGAACCGTGATGACTACGCCCTTCTTAAAGGAGATCTTCGTCGGCGCCAGATTCGACCAGCCGTTCGCCGGCGCGACGATGTTCGCGGCGACGCAGGTCGTCAGTGTAGCGACGATAACGCCGATGGCGCAGACGAATACCGCGAATTTATTATCTACATAGTAGAAAACGGTCGTCGGGTCGAAGCTCGCTGTACCATACTTATACAGAGTCGCCTGGGCGAACAGGGCGCCCGCGATCGCGCAGATCGCCATCGGGCCGGGCATCCCGATCATCTGGCCATTAAACTGATCCTTCTGAGACCTGGCCATCCTCGAGAAATCTGGAATGTTCAGCGCTACCGTCGACCAGTAGGCGATATTTCCTGTCAGGCCGGCGAGATAGACGAAGGCGAATCCGCCGTTCTTCTCGATCAACGCCTGATCATTCCCAGCGGTCAGTACATCCATCACGGAATGTCCCGTACTCTTAATCGTATACGCGCTCCACGCGAACAGGGCGATGATAACGACGATCAGGAGCGGGCCGCCAATGTTCTGGACGAACTTGATCTTATCCATCCCGTTATACGCGACCACTCCGCAGACCAGCATGAAGATAATGAATCCGATCAGCTGTCCTACGACAACATGGTCGTTTCCGGGAAGTGCGATGGTGCGCTTCTGATCCGAGAAAAAGTGGATCGCGATCCCGATCAGCGCGGCGACCGCGCCGCCGCCGACCCAGGACTGGATCGCCGCCCAGCCGCATCCGATAACTGAACGGGAAATACTGGAGAGCTGCGCGCCCTTATTCCCGAAGGTCAGCCTCGCGTAGATAGGATACGGGATGCCGTATTTTGTTCCGACATGGGAGTTCAGCTGAATCGGGATCAGGATGATCAGGTTCCCTAGAACGACGTTGATGATCGACAGAAGCGGGGAAACACCTAATGCCACCAGCGATGACGCAAGCGCGAGCGCAGGGATCGATACGGACAATCCCAGCCACAGGTCCGCGACGTCTTTGGTTCTCCAGGTTCTGTCTGCAAATTTCGTGGGCGCAATGTCAGGATTGTAGTGTTTCGATTCTTTCAGCTTCTCTTCCGCTGACGCCGAAAGCTCGACTAATTCGCCTCGTGTTACTTGGGTGACGCTCATAAACATTCCCTTTCTTTAAATACTTTAAAGCCTTACGCTTTTACATTCTCATACGCCTTGCAGTAAGGTTTCCCAGGGATGAACTTGCCATCGCCCTTCTCTCCGACATACGCGGCATCCTCAACAATAACTTTTCCTCTCAGGAGGACCGTCTCCGGTCTGCCCTTCTGCTTCATGCCTTCATAGATGCTGTAATCCACACCTTCGAGGCAGCTGTCCACGCCCATCGTTCCTTCGTAATCCGGATCGAAGACGACGATATCCGCGTCATACCCCGGAGCGATATGGCCCTTCGTTACGAGACCATTATTCTCAGCGGGATTCGTGGACATAATCTCGACGAACTTCTGCTTCGAGATCCTGCCTTCGCAGACACCATAGGTCCAGATCGCGTTCATCCGGTTCTGAACAGACGGAGCGCCGTTCGGGATGTCGGCGAACGAACATCCTTCGCCCATTCCGAGATGCTTCTGGTATTTCCAGTCGAATCCGCAGTGATCCGAACTGACCGCGTTCAGCCAGCCTTCACGCAGCGCTTCCCAGATTACTTCCTGGTGCTCTTTCGGTCTCAGCGCCGGCGAGCAGACGAACTTCGCGCCTTCCTCATTCGGAAGAGCCAGATAAGAATCATCGAACAGCAGATAGTGGGCGCAGGTCTCGCCATAAACAGGAAGGCCCTTCTGCTGCGCGGCCTTAATGGCCTCCAGCGCTTCTCTGCAGGTTACATGGACGATGTAGATCGGCGCGCCTGCCATCTCCGCGAGCTGAATAGCCCGGCTCGTCGCCTCGCCTTCCACGATCGGCGGACGGGATACGCAGTGATAATAAGCGCCGGTCTTCCCTTCCGCGATCAGCTTCTTGGTGAGGTAATCCACCATATCGCCATTCTCAGCGTGAACCATCACGGTGATCCCGGTCTCTTTGCCCTTCTCCAGCGCGTTGATGATCGCTTCATCATCCGCGTGGAAGAACTGACCCTTATACGCCATGAACAGTTTCATCGTCGGGTATCCGGCAGCCGCCAGATCCGGGATCTCTTCGATCACTTCCGGCCGGGGATCCGTCATAACCGGATGGAAAGCGTAGTCGACCATCGAGATACCTTCCGCGTCCGACTTATTATATTCCTCGAGAGATTCGATCAGGCCCTTACCCTTCACCTGGTTGACGAATTCGATGACGGTCGTCGTTCCGCCGACCGCGCAGGCGTTCGTCGTTTCAAACCCCCGTACCTTGCTGCCCTTATAAACGAAGGAATAATGGACATGCTGGTCGATGCCGCCGGGCATAACATACTTGCCGGACGCGTCGATCACCCGATCCACGCCGTCTTCCGGCAGTCCTTTTCCGACGGCGGCGATCTTCTCGCCGTCAACCAGAACATCTGCAAGGTACTCATTCTCGGTCGTCAGTACGGTACCGTTTTTAATGAGTAGTTTCATCTTGACACTCCTTTCAATAACTTGGTCAATGATTGCAGAATATAATAAACATTCTTTAAAGAATTATTAAAGCCTGAGCACAGAAGTATATTATCAAAGTTTTCATATAATTGCAAATAGATTAACAAAAGTCAGATGTCGCACAAAATTATCCGACATCCAGCCGCAGTGCCTCTGACGAGACCATTTTTTCGCAGAAAGTGACTGTCCTCTTTGCCTTTCTGTAAAAAAAACAAAAAAATTAATTTATTTTACATCCTCCTCAACACATTCTTTTGCTGCCCTGGCCCCAGAGAGGAAATAATCAGATCAGAACAAGATATTATTTCAACAGCAAGCGCGGATAACATGAAAAGTTTTCACGAAAGGAAAGACGGAATGAATTCCGGCGGCAAGCATCGGCGAAGCTGACATCACCATCTCTGCTTTTTTCAAAATAAATGGCGGAAATAATTCATCATTATTTCCGCCCTCTCGTATTCAGTCTTCATTCAGGAACAGGTAGTCCGTCGTTCCCAGCAGCTTCTTACCTTTCTGCGCCGCGTAGAGATACAGAAGTGACAGCGCCGCCCCGGCAGCGCCAGAATAGAGTCCGGTGTAGGTTTCCACCAGACCGGGAAGTTTCCTCGTCCAGGCCGCGTACCACCGCCTGCCCTTCTCATCCGCGAAGGAATCCCCGATCAGCTTCCTCGCCGTTATTTTCGCCAGATCCAGATACTGCTTATCGCCCGTCAGCTGATATGTTTTGATAAAATGTATGAGGACCCCCGGCGCCCCGCAGCAGAAGCAGTAGCTGTTCCAGTAGCCCTTAGAGTGGTTCAGCGGAGCCCCCATCTTCGTGATGCCCTTTGTCAGAAGAAGATACCAGTCCAGATATCTCTGCTCCTTCGTGATTTCATACAGCTTCCGGTACAGGATCGACGAGCCCACCGGACCGTGGCAGAAGCTGAGATAGTAGAACTCGTCGAAAACGCCCTTCTCCGGATTGTATAGATACGGGAACAGGGCTCCATTCTCATCTCCCACCGCGATGTCTTCCAGGAAAATCAGGGCCTTCTGAACCTTATCCAGATACGTTTCATCCTGGGTGACTTCATACAGCAGCAGATTCAGATAGGCCTGTCCTGCTGTGCCGTGGGCGAAATTGGGGAAGATGGATCCTTTCGACCAGCCCACCTTAGACAGATCCAGCAGTTCCCAGTATATGCCGCCGCTCTCATGTTCATGGATGAGGCCGTCACTGTAGCGGATGATGCCCTTCGCCGCCTCCAGATATTTATCATTCTTCGTTTTTCTGTATCCGTAGAGGAAGGCGAACACGAAGCTGCCGTCAGACATCAGATCCGCCGCGTCCGTCAGGTACAGCGCTCCGTTCTCGTCGGTTTTCAGCACCGACCGCAGATCCTCCAGCGTCTGAATGAAGAAGGTATGATACTTTTCTTCCCCGGTCTTCTCATACAGAAGCTCCGTGAACAGCCCTTCTCCCGCCGGGCCCACATACAGGCTGGTTCCCCAGCCGGTAACCGGCCAGATGCCGCCCGCGTCCTTCCCCAGAAGGTTCCGGTAGAAAGATGTTCCTTCATAGGTGGCGAGGATGTAATCGCCGGCCTCCTTCGCCTCCTTCAGATACTCCCCTTCCCCCGTGACCTCATAAAGCTGCAGGAAGAACAGGCCGATGCCGGCGCTCCCAGCGTACAGCCCCTTCCGGGTCAGCATCAGATCATCATCGTAGTCTGTGCCCGGTTCCGGGCTCTGCTTCCAGTATTTCCCTCTATTGTCCGCCACCTCATTCCCCCGCAGATATTTCACCACGTCCAGAACTGCCGAAAGATAGGTCTCTTCATTAATCTCCGGCGCGCGGATCGGTTTCTTCAGTGTCATTTCCGTCAGTAAGGACATGTTCCCTCATCTCCTTCTCAGTCCCGCTTGTACAGATCTGTGGACAGGTATTTGAAGCCATTGTCCGGAAAGATCACGATGATATTTTTTCCCTTCGCTTCGTCCCGCTCCGCGATCTGGCGGGCCGCGGTCAGCGCCGCGGCAGCCGATGTTCCCAGGAACAGGCCGTCCGTCTGGATCACGTCCTGGGCAGTCTTATACGCGTCTTCTGCCTTAATATCGATGATCTCGTCGAATCGGAAACCGTTCTGCCGGTTTGCCCGGATGAGCGTGGGGATCAGGCTCTCATCCACATTTCCCACGGGAAGCGTGCCGTCGATGATCTTTCCGGTGAAATTCGGATTGTCCGGCCTGGATTCGGGAGCCGCCTGGACGCCTACGATCTTCACATCCGGATTCTTCTCCCGCAGATAGCGTCCCGCGCCCACCAGCGTTCCCGCCGTGCCGCCCAACGCCACGAAGTAATCCACCTTCCCGTCCGTATCCCGCCAGATCTCCGGCCCCGTGGTCTTATAGTGCGTCTCCTGATTGACCTCATTCTGAGTCTGGCTCACATAATGCGCGTTCTCCTGCTCATCGGCCACCCGCTGCAGCCCGGCGATCAGATCGTCCAGCACCAGTCCCTTTGTCTCGAAATCCTTCACCTCCTCCAGATCGTAGAAGGATTTAATATCCAGCCCGAAGGCTTCGAAAATCTTCCGCCGCTCCTCGGTGGTGCCAGGCTCCAGATACAGCTGCAGCTTCAGTTTCTTCACCGCGCAGACGGTAGCCAGCGAGATGCCGGTGTTCCCGGACGTGCAGTCCACGATGGTGCCGCCCTCCCTGACCTTCCCCCGATCCAAGCCGTCCTGCACCAGCGTCAGGGCGATCCGGTCCTTTACCGAACCGCTGGGATTCAGAAATTCCAGCTTGCCGATGATCTTTCCCTTCAGCCCATGCTCCTCTTCATAATTCGTCAGTTCCACCAGTGGCGTATTTCCTATGAGTTCCAGTACGGATTTCTTGATATCGCTCATGATCGTCTTCCTTTCCCGCCCCGCGGCGCCCCGCGGCGATCCTCTTAATTGTGCTCCCCGTAAATGCTTTCGATATTGTCTTCCTTCGATACGTTATATCCGGCGTCTACCGGCAGTTTGACGCCGGTAATGGCGCTGGCCTGATCACTTGCCAGGAAGAACACGGCATTGGCGATTTCCTCTGGTTCGATCCAGCGGTGGAGGAGCGTCCGGTCCTCCTGATGCTTCCGGACCACGGGGTCTGAGTAGTCGTACTTGGTGGCCATCTCCGTTTTCGTGCAGCCGGGGGCCACGGAATTCACGCGGATCCCATACTTCCCCAGATGAAAAGCCGCGGCCCGGGTCAGTCCGTCCACAGCCGCTTTCGACAAAGAATAAGCGAAGGGCGACCAGTCGATATGTCTGGCAACGAAACTGGACACGTTGATGATGGCCCCCGGGATCCCTTTGTCCACGAACACCCTGGCCACATGCTGGATCATATACAGCGATCCCCACAGATTGACCTCTTCCGCCTGCCGGATCTGTTCAGGGTCAAAATGCAGGATGGTAGGCCGGTGCCCGGTGATCCCCGCATTATTGAACAGCACGTCGATCCGGTCGTATTTCCTGACCACATCGGCGATGACCTCCTGTCCTCTCTTATAGTCCGTAATATCCAGCTCATAGCCGTCCGCGTCATATCCCGCGTCCGTCAGCGTCTTCACTGCCTCATCCAGCTTCTCCCTCTTCACATCGGTCAGGATCACCCGGTATCCGCCTTCGGCGAACCGCCTGGCTCCCGCGTATCCGATTCCCTGCGCCGCGCCTGTGATGATGACTACTTTCTGCTCACTCATTTCTGTCTTCCTTTCCTGTGATTTCTGTAAATAAAAAACCGGGGCTTCTGATAAGCACCCGGATCATCTTCTGTCGTCCGCCCTTTCAGGCTATTCAGGTCTGTAGCGCATGCCGAAAAACCTGGCCATAGAACATGTCCGGGGATTGCCTGTCATTCGACACATCATCATGCTGTCTGTCCGTTCGATACACACTGTCATTCTCGTTTCCTCTTTCCAATGAACTTAGTATGGTATGAGAATATCACTATAAACATATTATTTCAATATGTTTATCGGAATTTTCATCGGCTCCCCCTATACGAAATGGCTATGACCAGTTATAACTGCCGTAAAAGGCCGCGCCCGCTCAGCAGATACCGCGATATACCGGGGCATTGGATACTTAAGCGGACAGCGTGTCTTTCAGTTGATTTTTTCAGACGCATCCTCTAGACTGTTAAATACAGAATGTTCTGTAGAAGCGCCGAGGAAAGTCATTCTATCGGTGATTACTGTTACTGAAAGGCAGGAGAAGAAATGAGAGATGTGGTTATCGTAGGCGCGGCGAGAACGCCGATCGGATCGTACGGCGGAGCGCTGAAGAATGTTCCGGCGAGAACGCTCGGCGCCATCGCGATTAAGGAAGCGATGAGGCGCGCCGGGATCCGTCCTGAAGACGTGGAAGAAGTCATCATGGGCGACGTTCTTCAGGCTGGGCTCGGCCAGAACGTGGCGCGCCAGATGTCCCTGGACGCCGGGATCCCGAAGGAGACGCCAGCGATGACGCTGAATAAGGTCTGCGGCTCCGGTCTCCGCGCGGTGGGGCTGGCGGCGCAGATCATTAAGGCGGGCGACGCGGACATCCTCGTGGCAGGAGGCGCGGAGAACATGTCCATGGCGCCGTATGTCGTGGATTCCGCCCGCTGGGGAGCGAGGATGTTCGACACGAAGCTCGTCGACGAGATGGTGAAAGACGGACTCATGGACGCTTTCAATCAGTATCATATGGGCATCACGGCGGAGAACGTCGCGGAACAGTGGGGAATTACGAGAGAAGAGCTGGACGAGTTCGCCCTGGCTTCTCAGCGGAAGGCGGAAGCGGCCGTGAAGAGCGGCGCGTTTAAGGACGAGATCGTTCCGGTCCCGATCCCGCAGCGGAAGGGCGATCCGATCCTGTTCGACACAGACGAATTCCCGCGTTTCGGACAGACGATCGAGGCGCTGGCGAAGCTCCGCCCGACCTTTAAGAAAGACGGCGGCATCGTCACAGCCGGAAACTCGTCCGGAATTAACGACGCCGGCTCGGCTGTCGTCGTCATGAGCGCGGAGAAGGCGGAAGAGCTCGGCCTCAAGCCGCTCGTGAAGATCGTGAGCTACGCGTCCGCGGGCGTCGATCCGCGCATCATGGGCATCGGCCCGGTCCCTGCCACGAAGAAGGCGCTGAGGAAGGCAGGCCTGACGGTGGACGACCTGGACATCTACGAGTCGAATGAAGCCTTCGCGGCGCAGTCCGTCGCGGTTGGAAAGGAGCTCGGCTTCGATATGAAGAAGCTGAATCCGAACGGCGGAGCCATCGCTCTCGGCCATCCGATCGGAGCCTCCGGCTGCCGTATCCTCATCACGCTGATCTATGAGATGCTGAAGGATGAGGACGCGAAGAAGGGCCTCGCGACCCTGTGCATCGGCGGCGGCATGGGAACATCATGAAATCGAGGTAAAACATATATAAAAGCGGGTGTTGATCTAAAATCAATCCGCCCGCCTCTGATGATGATCCGCGACTCCTTTCTTATGGATTCCCGATATAGCTTCGGACTGGTCTTCCGCGAATATCCTTCAGGATGGAATTTTACTATACATTCAACCTTATATATAATAGTAATGACACAACCTTGTAATAGTGACCATTGGACACTTTCTCAGAATTCTGGTATAATTTGGGATTATAGCAACACGGTTGCAGGAAGATTGACTCATCGCCATTTATGGTTTCATAAATACCTTTTTCCTAGTAGAAAAGACCACCGCCGCGATAAGCGGCTCTAAGTGAAAGGAATCGATGAAATGATTGAATTCGACCATGTTTCCAAGTACTACGGCAAGAAGCAGGTCTTGAAGGATCTGAACTTTACAATTCCTGATGGAAAGTTCGTGACGCTGATTGGCCCTTCCGGCTGCGGAAAGACCACCACCCTCCGTACCATAAACCGCCTGAACGAAATTGACGAGGGCTCGATCCGGATCGACGGCGTGAACATCAAGGACAGAGACAAAGTGGAACTGCGCCGCTCCATAGGCTACGTGATACAGCAGATCGGCCTTTTTCCGAACATGACCGTAGCCGAGAATATCAGCGTGGTGCCAAGGCTGCTGAAATACGATAAGACGCGCTGCGAGAAGATCGTGGACGATATGCTGGCCATGGTCCACATGGAGGAGTACAGGGACAAGTATCCTTCTGAGATGTCCGGCGGGCAGCAGCAGCGTATCGGCGTGCTCCGCGCCCTGGCCGCGTCACCGGAGATAATACTGATGGACGAGCCTTTTTCCGCCCTCGACCCGATGACCCGCGCCTCCCTGCAGGAGGAGTTTAAGAGCCTGCAGCAGAAGCTCAATAAGACCATCGTTTTCGTCACCCACGACATGGACGAGGCCCTGAAGCTGGGGGATATCATCATTTTCATGGTGGACGGAAAGGTCGCCCAGATCGCGTCGCCTGAGGAGATGCTTGACCATCCCGCCACAGATCTGGTGAGGTCTTTTCTCGGCAAGCACATCCAAGACCAGGCCGCGCCTACTAAGGTGGAGGACTACATGCTCCGGAACGTCCGGAAGATAACCAAGAGCCGCGGCGTTCACGAGTGCGCTGAGATGATGGCCCGCTACAGCGTGGACACCCTGCTCGTGGAAGAGAGCAGGGGCGGAAGGTACATGGGCATCGTCTCCATCGGAGACCTTAGGAAGTACGGCAGGACCCTGAAAACCATCGAGCCTATCGTAAGGGACACGCAGCGTACGGCCAGGGTCGGTGACGAGGCAAAAGAGAGTTTCGACTACCTGATAGACTCCGGCGCGGGCTATGTCGTGGTCCTGGACGATCACGACCGCATCGCCGGCATCGTCACCAAGACCAGCGTCGCCCGCAGTGTAGCCGCGAATCTGTGGGGTGATGAGCAATGAGAGAACTGATAAACACATATGGACTGGCGCTGCTGAAGGCTCTTGGAATCCATACGGTGTATGTGCTGGTCTCTGTTGCCATCGGCTTCGCCATCGGACTCGTAGTGGGCATCCTGCTGTCAAGAAAACCGAACTGGTCCACGGTGGTGCTCCCCATAGTATCCATCTTCCAGACCATACCGGGACTGGTGTTCATCGGCGTGCTCTTCATCTGGATCGGAATGAAACCCGCCACCGTGATAATAGCCCTTTCGGCCTACGCGATGTTCCCGGTGATGAAAAACACATACACGGGAATCCTGGAGATCGACCCGAAGTACATTGACACAGCCAACGGCTGCGGCATGACGTCTACGCAGAGGCTTTTCCAGGTAGAACTGCCCCTCGCCATGCCCACCATCATCGCCGGCCTCCGCATGGCCACCGTATACACGGTGTCCTGGGCGGTGCTGGCGGCAATGATCGGGCTCGGCGGACTCGGTGATTTCATCTATCAGGGCACGTACACTAATAATAACCTGCTGATACTGATAGGCGCCATTCCGGCAGCCATACTGGCTGTGGTTCTCACCAGCATCATCGACCACCTCCAGAAGAAAGTCACCCCTAAGGGACTTCAGAAGGGAGGTCGGTCATGAACGCGCAGATGATACTCGAACACCTTTTCATGGTGCTGGTAGCCAGTTTCTTCTCCATCCTGATAGGTGTGCCCCTGGGCATCATCTCCTATCAGCACCCGAAGTCCGGCAAGGTGATCCTTAAGGCTGTGGACGTGCTTCAGACCATACCGGCCCTGGCGCTCCTGGGCATCATCATGGTCTTCGCGGGCGCCGGAAAAAACACGGTCATCATCGGTATCACCCTTTACTCCCTCCTGCCTATCGTGCAGAACACCTACATCGGTCTGCAGCAGGTAGATGACGGAGTGAAGGACGCGGCCCGAGGCATGGGGATGAGCCGCACCGGAAGGCTTTTCAGAGTGGAACTCCCCCTCGCCTTTCCGACGATGTTCACGGGCATCCGCATCGCCATCGTCAACGCCATCGGTACCGCGGTCTTCGCCGCGTACGTGGGAGGCGGCGGCATAGGAGGCATACTGAACCAGGCCATCCGCAATAAGGACATGGGCACCCTCATGAAGGGCACCGCATCGCTGATGATCATCGCCGTAGTCCTGGACCTTTCCATGGGCTTCTTCGAGAAGCACGTGAAAAAGACCCACGGCAACTCAAGGCAGATGGTCACCGCCGCAGTCGTCCTGGGCATCGCCGTGCTGATCATGATCCCCATCGGCATGAAGGGGAATTCCGGCAGCAACGAGATCGTCCTCTACGACGGCAACTACAGTGAGACCCAGATAATGCACCACATGGTCAAGTACCTGGTGGAAGACCAGACGAACTACACCGTCACCATCAAGGACCAGATGACGCAGGTCAACAATTTCAAGTGCATGGTGGGCAACAACCCGTCCTGCGACATGATGATCAGCTACGACGGCACAATCCTCACCACGTTCATGCACCATGACACCACGGATGTCCCTTCGGGCACCACAATGTGGAAGTATGTGGACGATTATTCCAGAAAGCACTACGACTCCCAACTCATCGGAAAGCTGGGATTCGACAACACTTATGCCATCGCGGTCACGAAGGACGTCGCGGAGAAATACAATTTGAAAAAGGTCAGTGACCTTAAACGGGTGGCTTCCCAGCTCACCTTCGGCGCGGAATCAGACTTCTTCAGCCGCGAGGGCAGCATGAAGTACGAGCCCTTCGTCAAGTTCTACGGCCTGAACTTCAAGAAAACCGTGTCCGTGGACACCAGTCTGAAGTACAACGCCATCGAGAACGGCAGTTTCCAGGTCACCGAGGTCTACGCCACGGACGGCCTGAACAAGAAGGCCGGCCTGGTCACCCTGGAGGACGACAAGCATTTCTTCCCTGATTACTACGGCACGTTCTTCGTAAGAAACGACACGCTGAAGCGCTTCCCTGAGCTGAAAAAAGTCCTGCGCAAGCTGAACGGACAGATCAGCAACGAGGACATGGTGAACATGACTTATCAGGCGGACGTGGAAGGAAAGTCCGTAGAGACCGTAGCGAAGAACTTCCTGATCAAGAAGGGCCTGATCAAAAATAGCTAACGGAACCCTTGACCTCCTGGCTTCCCTGAGGAGAAGGAAACGCTGACCACGAAATAATTTTCTCCCTATAATACGAAAGCGCCTGGCTCGACTGCCGGGCGCTCTTTCAATTACATGCTCCGAAGGTGAATACGGATTCCCCGTATGGGACGCCTTCACTTGCGGCTGCCATGGTTACCACAGCGTCCGCCAGGATCACTTCACGAATACTGAGCATACGCAGGCGATGATAGACGCCCACGCGATACTATAGACAATCTGAAGGAGATGGCTCTTCTTATTAAATCCGAAAAGTTCCGGTCCAAGCACCCCTTCGAGCTCCGGGTAGTAGCGCTGGTAAAAATGAGAGTGGCAGAGCAGCAGCCAGTCGAAGAACAGGATGTCGAATACCTTCAGCAGCAGAAACATTACCAGAAAACGAACGAGGAACTGAAAATATGAAAATCCATTCCGAATCCCATCTACCGCTCCAATTATCAGAGAAGAGGCCATGCACAGAACCGCCGCTGCCGCCAGAACATATCCCAGCGCATGCGCTCCATGAAATCGTTCTTCTTTCGGCTTGATATTTTCAAGCACCACCTTCGGCGCCGACGAAAAAAATCTTTTCTGCTGGATGAGCGCGACGACAGAGTAGAGCATCAGAAAAAGTCCCGCCATCAGCATCAGCGATAATAAGATAGTAAGTCCCATAGCGCTTTCATCACACTCCTTTCATTTTCCATGAAAGCATAATCGACCATTACACCCTTCGGATTATTCGCCTTCATGGCGATCCGTGTGTTCGTCAACTAGAAAGTGAGCCACGCGCTGACTTGATTTTGAGCCACCCAGCGCTGATTCGAAAGTGAGCCACCCTCACTT
>CACZTH010000030.1 GCA_902784035.1 uncultured Eubacteriales bacterium | reverse complement strand
GTTTATCCAGTGATCGCCATGAACTGGTGCGTGACACCCGGCAGTGTGGAGGTATCCATGCGCCGGGCCATCGATGTGGCCTGGTCGATGCCCTCAGGCTGTATGCGAAAGAAACTCTATCGCTATTCGTCGGGGATCCTCGACAGCCGGCCGACCGTTTCGCAATTCATTTCGCTTTTGTCCTGGAAAGCCAGGCAGGAGGAGGAGCACGCCTTCGTGCTGCCGCCCATGGAGCCGCCCCGCCACCCGGTTGCCGGCAGGATGTACATGTGATATAATCCCCGGGACGGGCCGGGACGCGGACCGGAAGGGGGCGGATATCCATGAAGAAGGAAGAGATCGACCGAATCAATTACCTGTACCACAAGTCGAAGCGGGAGGGACTGACAGCCTCGGAAGCAGCGGAGCAGAAACGGCTCCGCCGGGCTTATATCGATGATTTTAAGGCCAGTCTCCGGGCGGAGCTGGATCGGATCGAGATTGTGGACGGGCCGGGTCCAGCAGGGGAGACGGCTACTTCCGCTGAAGAAACCGGGTCTCTGGAGGAGACGGTCGTGGTGACGGAGGTTCGCTCATAGCGACGGAAAATTGCGAAAAATTCGGGTTTCAAGACCGAAAACAGGCGGTTTAACGCGTATCCGAGTTATGGATGCGCGTTTTTTGTGGGTTTTTCTATCTTTTTTATTTCCCTGCGATTTTAATCGGTTTCCGGCTGTTTCAATTTTGGAAGAGAAGGTATAAACAGGAATGTAGATAAGAAAGGAGCACCTACAGATGAGCGCAGAAAGAACTGTGTATCTTGACTATTCTGCCACCACCCCGGTGAAGCAGGAAGTTCTGGATACAATGATCCCATATTTTACCGAGAACTTCGGGAATCCTTCCAGCCTCTACCAGCAGGGACTGGAGGCCAAGCTGAGCTTGGATCACGCCAGAGAGCAGGTTGCCAGCCTGATCGGGGCGGATCCGGAAGAGGTGATCTTCACCGGCGGCGGTTCGGAATCTGACAACTGGGTCCTGGAGGGCGTCGCCCATAAGCTGAAGAAGCAGGGCAGGCACATCATCACCAGTAAGATCGAGCATCACGCCATCCTTCATACCTGCCAGTACCTCCAGAGCCTGGGCTTCGAGATCACCTACCTGGATGTGGACCAGGAAGGCTTCGTTTCCCCGGAGGATCTGGAGAAGGCGATCAGGCCGGACACCATTCTGGTCAGCATCATGTTCGTGAACAACGAGATCGGCACGGTGGAGCCCATTAAGGAGCTGGCGGCTGTCGCTCATAAGCACGGAATCCTGTTCCATACCGATGCCGTCCAGGCGGTCGGAAATGTGAAGATGGACGTCCACGACCTGGGCATCGATTTCATGTCCATGTCCTCTCATAAGATCTACGGGCCGAAGGGCGAGGGCGGACTCTACCTGAGGAAGGGAGTCCGGATCCCGAGCTTCATTCACGGCGGCGCCCAGGAGGGCGGCCGGAGGGCCGGCACGGAGAACCTGGCCGGCATCGTCGGCTTCGGAAAGGCCGCGGAAGTCGCGGAGAAGAACATTGACTGGCACATCAAGCACTGCTCTGAACTTCGGGACTACCTTCTGGACAGGATCACGGCGGAGATCCCTGATGTTATCGTGAACGGGCCCCATGACCACAGTCTTCGGCATCCCGGCAACGCGAATGTCACCTTCCGCTATATCGAAGGGGAATCCATCCTGATTCTCCTGGACCAGGCTGGCATTTCAGTCTCCACGGGTTCCGCCTGTTCTTCCAAGTCTCTGGAGCCCTCTCACGTGCTGACCGCCATCGGTGTCGACTCGACGACCATCCATGGCAGCATCCGCTTCACTGTGGGAGATTTCACGACGAAAGAAGACGTGGATTACGCGGTGGATCACCTGAAGGAAGTCGTTGCCCGCCTCCGGGAGATCTCCTCGATGAGCCGTCCCGAGTAGTAAGCGCCCTGACAGGCGAATGAATGGAATGAAAGAAAGGAAGTACAGATATGCAGAATCTTTATAATGAAAAGGTCATGGATCATTTCCTTCATCCCCGTAATGTTGGGGAGATCGAGAACCCGGACGGCACCGGCGTTTATGGCAGCCCTGTGTGCGGCGATATGATGCAGGTCCAGATTAAGGTCGATGAGAACGATGTCATCACCGACTGCAAGTTTAAGACCTTCGGCTGCGGCAGCGCCATCGCTTCCTCCAGCATGGCCACCACCATGATGATCGGCCATACGGTGGACGAAGCCCTGGAGCTGACCAATAAGACCATCATCGACGAGCTGGGCGGTCTGCCCAGCCAGAAGATCCACTGTTCCGTCCTGGCGGAGCACGCCATCAAGCTGGCCATCTACGACTATGCCGAGAAGCACGGCAAGCATTATAAGGGGCTCGAGGGCTTCGACCACGAGGATAAGGGGGACGATCTCCACTGAGCGCTCCTGAAGAATAGAATATATGGCCGAAGACAGGATCAGCACCCTGCCTTCTGGCCCTTCACTGAGACGCCTCGGAGGTGCCGGGCTCAGGCCCGGCTGCCGGGGCGCCTTTGTCTATTCCCTTTCCCAATCCTCACAGGAAGCATACAATCCGCCCCCTAAATGTGGTATAC
The DNA here is from genome assembly GCA_902784035.1 of uncultured Eubacteriales bacterium. Classification (GTDB taxonomy): domain Bacteria; phylum Bacillota; class Clostridia; order Peptostreptococcales; family Anaerovoracaceae; genus Aminicella. The sequence continues at coordinate 8,140 of CACZTH010000030.1, read as the reverse complement.
TTAACCAGTTAGAATGTAAAAAACGGAACTTCTGAGGAGTATGAGTATGATCGGATTTTATACGATTAAGGAAGGATCTGAGTTAGAATACGAAAAATGGCTTGAAAATACGAAAGACGATCCTGACATTCATAAGCAGCTGATGCAGATCTATGGGAATGATGAAGAGGTCATCGATTCCTTTTATACGGAGCTCACCTTCGGGACCTCCGGCCTCCGGGGGCTGATGGGGCCGGGCACGAATCGGATCAATAAGTACGTGATCCGCCGTGCCGCCCAGGGTGTCTGCAATTATCTGAAGAAGAACTACCAGCGGGCCTCCGTGGTGGTCGGCTATGACAGCCGGAAGGATTCGGAGCTTTTCGCCCAGGAGACCGCGGCGGTCCTGCGGGGGAACGGCGTCCAGGTCAACCTTTTCCGGGAGCTTGCCCCGGTTTCCCTTCTGTCCTACGCCATCCGCTATCTGAACTGCACGCTGGGCATCATGATCACCGCCAGCCATAATCCCAGGATGTATAACGGCTTCAAGGTCTATAACGCGGAGGGCCATCAGATCGTGGGAGAGGTCCCCGACCTGATCATGAAGGAGATCGACCGGCTGGACTATTTCGATAAGAAGATCCAGTACCGGCAGGACCGGGGCATCATGGATGTCACCAACCAGGTCCGGGACAGCTTCATGAAGGACATGAAGGCTACATTGCCGCCGGCGGATCCCGCCATCCTGAACACGCTGAAGACGGTCTACACCCCGCTGAACGGGGCGGGGAGTAAATACGTCAAGGCCGCTTTCCTGATCGCCGGCTATAAGAACTATACAGTTGTCAGCAGTCAGGACAGCCCGGATCCGGATTTTCCGACCTGCCCCCAGCCCAACCCGGAGAAGATCATGGCTTATGACGAGGGCTTCCGGGTGCTGGACGAGGAGAAGGCGGATATCATTCTCGCCACAGATCCGGACGCGGACCGGTGCGGCTGCGCCCTCTATCATGATGGGATGAGGACGGTGGTCACCGGCAACCAGCTGGGGATCCTCATGCTGGATTACCTTTGTCATCTCTATCCGCCCAAGCCGGGCCAGCTGGTCTTCAAGAGCATCGCGACCACCCCGCTGGTCGGTGCCATGGCGGACCGGTTCGGCTTCAAGGTGGTGAATACCCTGACGGGGTTCAAATACATCGGAGAGCTCCTGGCCGCCCTGGAGAACGCGGGAAAGAAGGATAGTTTCTATTTCGCTTTCGAAGAGAGCAACGGCTTCCTGTGCGGTCCCTTCATACGCGAGAAGGATGGGATCAGCGCGGCGGTGCTGATCGCGGAAATGGCCGCCTTCCACAAGCTTCAGGGGAAGGATCTGATCGACCGGCTGAATGAGCTGTACGACGAGTTCGGACGCTGCGTGGACAAGCAGCGGAATTACTTCTTCAACGGCGCGGAGGGCGCCGATAAGATCCAGCTGATCATGAAGAGCTTCCGGACCCTGAAGGAGGGGAAGGTGATGGGCGGGCGGAAGATCGTCCGGGCCATCGATTACCTGGACAGCGAAGCTACAGGCCTTCCGCCTTCGGATGTGCTGCAGTTCGATTTCGAGGACCGGAGCCGGCTCATCATCCGTCCCAGCGGCACCGAGGCCAAGCTGAAGGTCTATACGTTCGAGACATCCGATTTCACAGATGTGGAAAGAGACATTGTCAAGGTCATGGAAATGTACCGTTGACCTTTTCCCGGGGAATTGAGTGCTGTAAATATATCCAGAAGATCGGAACGACGAGGAGAGAAAATGAAGAAATTAGGGCTGAATGAGATCCGCACCATGTTCAGAGACTTTTATGTCAGTAAGGGTCATTATCCGGGGAAGAGCGCGTCCCTGATCCCGGACAAAGATCCCTCCCTGCTGATCATCAACTCCGGCATGGCGCCGCTGAAACCGTATTTCGCGGGTGCCAAGACCCCGCCCAGCAAGCGGATGACCACCTGCCAGAAGTGCATCCGGACCGGCGATATCGAGAATGTCGGCATCACCGCCCGCCATGGCACTTTCTTCGAGATGCTGGGAAACTTCTCCTTCGGCGACTATTTCAAGAAAGAATCCCTGACCTGGGGCTGGGAATTTATCACCAAGTGGCTGGAGATCGACCCGGAGAGGGTCTGGGCCACGGTTTACCAGGATGATGATGAGGCGGTCGAAATCTGGAAGGAGATCGGCATGCCGGAGGAGCGGATCGTCCGTCTGGGGAAGGAAGACAATTTCTGGGAGATCGGCCTGGGTCCCTGCGGTCCCTGTTCTGAGATCTATTATGACCGGGGCGAGGAGTTCGGCTGCGGCAAGCCGGACTGCAAGCCCGGCTGCGACTGCGACCGCTACATGGAATTCTGGAATCATGTGTTCACCCAGTTCTCCCGGGAAGCCGACGGGTCCCTCAGCAACCTGGCCCATCCGAACATCGATACCGGCATGGGGCTGGAGCGGCTTGCCTGCCTGATGCAGGGCGTGGATTCCATTTTCGACATCGACACCATCCGCTACATTCTGGATGGGGTTGTGGCCATCTGTGACAAAGAATACGAGGCGGGCGATCCGAAGGCGGACATCTCCATCCGGATCATCACCGACCACCTGCGTTCCATGGTCTTCATGATCGCGGACGACATCCAGCCTTCGAACGAGGGAAGAGGTTATGTCCTCCGCCGTCTGATCAGACGGGCCGCCCGCCACGGCAAGCTTCTGGGCATCGAGCCCGGTTTCCTGTCCGGACTCGCGGACCGGGTCATCGAGATCTCCGGCGAAGCCTATCCGGAGCTGGTGGAGCGGAAGGACTATATTAAGAAGATCATCTCCATCGAAGAGGAGAAGTTCGAAGACGCTCTGGGACAGGGCAGCGCCATCATCCAGGAATACATCGAAGACATGCAGAAGGCGGGGGAGAAGACCCTGTCCGGGGAGAAGGCGTTCACCCTCTACGATACCTTCGGTTTCCCGGTGGACCTGACCGCGGAGATCCTGAAAGACGAAGGAATGGATGTGGACATGGCAGGTTTTGAGGCCGCCATGCAGAAACAGAAGGATATGTCCAGGGCAGGCCGGAGGGATACGTCCGAGGAAGCCTGGGATGAGGAGGCGGCGCCTACCGGCCTGCCGGCGACCGAATTTACCGGTTATGACGAGCTGGAGACGGAGGGCAGTGTCCTGGCCATCTACGATAAGAAGGGCGAGAAGGAAAGCGCCCAGAAGGGCGACCAGGTTCGGGTCTATCTGGACAGAACCCCCTTCTACGCGGAGAGCGGCGGCCAGGTGTCCGATAATGGTTTTATGTCTAACGGCGCCTTCAACTGCCGGGTGACGAAGGTCACGAAGGAAAACGGGGTCTACTGCCATGAGGTAGAGATCATGGAGGGGACCCTGAAGAAGGGCGATAAGGTCCTGTCGAATGTGAACATCTATAAACGGAATTCCACCGCCCGCAACCACACCGCCACCCACCTGCTCCAGAAGGCCCTTCAGGAGGTCCTGGGAGACCATGTCCAGCAGTCAGGGTCTAAGAACGATGAGAATATGCTCCGCTTCGATTTCACCCATTACGAGGCCATGACTCCGGAGGAAATCGAGAAAACGGAATACCTGGTGAACCAGAAGATCATGGAGTTCCTGCCTGTGACCACAGAGGTCATGAGCCTGCCGGAGGCGAAGAAGAGAGGGGCCATGGCCCTGTTCGGCGAGAAGTACGGCGATGAAGTCCGGGTGGTGAGCTGCGGCGACTGGAGCATGGAGCTCTGCGGCGGGACGCATGTGAAGAATACCGGTGAGCTGGGCGCTTTCCGGATCCTCTCAGAGAGCGGGTCCGCCGCGGGCGTCCGCCGGATCGAGGCGGTGACGGCCACCGGGCTCCTGATCCGTGACCGCCGGGCGGAGGCGAAGATCCAGGCGCTGGCGGATACCCTGAAGGCTACGCCGTCGACCCTGCCGCAGAAGGCCGAGTCGGTCATGACGGAGCTTCGGGAGACGAAGAAGGAACTGGAGGACCTGAAGAAGAACAGGCTGTCCCAGGAACTTGACATCATGGTGGAGAAGGCGAAGGAGATCAATGGCATCCGCCTGATCACCCATACCTTCCACGATGTGGCCATGAATGAGCTCCGGGAGCTGCAGGATCAGATCCGGGCGAAAAAGATTCCCGCCATCACCGTTTTCTGCGCGGTGAACGATGGCAAGGTGGTTATGATGGTAGCTGTGACAGAGGATCTGACGAAGAAGTACCAGGCTGGCAAGCTCATCAAGTCTCTCGCGAAGGAGATCGGCGGCGGCGGCGGCGGAAAGGCCGACATGGCCCAGGCCGGCGGCTGGAACGAGGACGGCATCGAGAAGGCGTTCAAACTGGCTGAAACCCTTATCAAATAAGGGCTCCGGCGCTTTACCGCTTGAAGCGGTCCCCCAATCATAGTATAATCAGAACAGGAGGTCCTCAAATGGATACGAAGACAATCATGTTCGACGCGGGCAAGGCCCAGAGAAAGACGACGAAGGAGATCCTGGAGGCTGTTTATGCCGCTCTGGAAGAACGGGGTTATAACGGCATCGACCAGATGGTAGGATATATTCTCTCCGGAGATCCGTCCTATATCACCAGCCATAATAACGCGCGGCTCATGATCAGCCGGATCGACAGGGATGAGCTGGTGGAGGAGATTCTGAAGGCATATCTGAAGAAGTGATCGAGGGTCAGAGACGGCAGGTTAGGAATGGCCTGCCGTTTTTTTAAATAAGGAGAAGGTATGCGGATACTGGGACTGGACATCGGAGACCGCACGGTGGGGGTGGCTGTGAGCGACCCGCTTGGCCTGACGGCGCAGGGCGTCACCACCATCGAGCGGGTGGGGATCCGGAAGGACACGGGGAAGGTGATCGACCTGATCCGTGAATACGGCTGCGAGACCGTGGTCTGCGGGCTGCCTTTGTCCCTGTCCGGTCAGGACAGTCCGCAAACGGAGAAGGTACGGACCTTCCGGACCATGCTGGAGAACAAGCTCAGAAGTTCGGCCATGCAGGACGTGAAGGTGGATTGGCAGGACGAACGGCTGACCACCGTCCAGGCGGAGAAGGTCCTGATCGAGGCGGATCTGAGCCGTTCCAAACGCAAGCAGGTTATCGATAAGCAGGCGGCGGTCCTTATCCTCCAGGCTTACCTGGACCGGATGGGCAACCGCCTTGAATAGAGGCACAGGAGGAGAAGCTATGAAGAAAGTCGGTATTATCATGGGCAGCGACAGTGATCTGCCCGTTGTGGAGAAGGCCATGACCACCCTGGACGAACTGGGCGTTCCCTATGTTGTCCACGTCTATTCGGCCCACAGGACGCCGGTCCAGGCGAAGGAATTCGCCGAGCGGGCCCGTGAGAACGGGTTCGGCGCGCTGATCTGCGCGGCGGGGAAGGCGGCTCACCTGGCGGGAGCTGTCGCGGCTAATACCACGCTGCCGGTTATCGGCATCCCCGTCAAGTCTTCCACCCTGGACGGTCTGGACGCTCTTCTGTCCACTGTTCAGATGCCCAGCGGCATCCCGGTCGCCACGGTGGCCATCGACGGATCGAAGAACGCCGCGCTTCTGGCTGCTCAGATGATCGCCATAACGGATGAGGAACTGGCGGCCAGGCTGGACAGACAGCGGGCGGAGGGCGCGGAGAATGTCCTGAAGAAGGACCAGGCCGTCGCCGAGAAATACAACCACTGACCCAGAGGCCGGAACCCCGGCAGAGCACCGATAGGAGGCCATCATGGCGAAAAGTTTCAGCGAAAGTTACAAGCAGGCTGGTGTGGACATCACCGCGGGATATAAATCCGTGGAACTGATGAAGAAGCACATCGCCAGGACCCAGGTCTTCGGCGATACCGCTGACATCGGCGGCTTCGGCGGCCTGTTCGGCCTGAACATGGAGGGTCTGAAAGAACCTGTTCTGGTCAGCGGCACGGACGGCGTAGGCACCAAGCTGAAGATCGCTTTCCTGATGGATAAGCATGATACAGTAGGGGTCGACTGCGTGGCCATGTGCGTGAACGACATCATCTGCTGCGGCGCCAAGCCCCTTTTCTTCCTGGACTACATCGCCTGCGGGAAGAACGTGCCGGAGAAGATCGCGGACATCGTCAGCGGTGTGGCGGAAGGCTGTGTTCAGTCTGAATCCGCGCTGATCGGCGGAGAGACAGCGGAGATGCCGGGCTTCTATCCGGAAGACGAATACGATCTGGCAGGCTTCGCCGTGGGGGTGGTGGACCGGTCGAAGATCCTGGATAAGGAGAGCATCGGGGCAGGGGACGTCATCATCGCGCTCCCGTCCTCCGGCGTCCATTCCAATGGCTTCTCCCTGGTCCGAAAGGTCTTCGATGTGGAGAACAAAGACCTTCATCTCACGGTCCCGGAGCTGGGCGGGAAGTCCCTGGGCGAGACCCTGCTGACCCCGACGAAGATCTACGTGAAGCCGGTCCTGAAGCTGTTGGACAGCGTCCAGGTGAAGGGGATCTCCCATATCACCGGCGGCGGCTTCTATGAGAATATCCCCCGCAGCCTCCCGAAGGGGATCGGCGCCAGGATCCCTCGGAAGAACGTCCGGGTCCTTCCTATCTTCGACCTGATTCAGAAGGAGGGGAAGATCCCGGAGCGGGATATGTTCAACACGTACAACATGGGCGTGGGCATGAGCGTCGTCGTTGCCCAGGACCAGGCCGACGAGGCTGTCCGGGTCCTGAAGGAGGCCGGCGAAGACGCCTATATTCTGGGCGAGACCGTCCAGTCGGAAGAAAGTGTGGAAATATGCTGAAGGACCCCGCCAGGATCGCCGTCATGGTTTCCGGCGGCGGGACCAACCTTCAGGCGCTGATCGACGCCGAGAAGAAGGGCGTCCTGCGGAGCGGCCTGATTGAGCTGGTCATCTCTGACAACCCGGAGGCCTATGCCATGGAAAGGGCCCGGGAAAACGGGATCGAAGCCGTTTTCACGAAGGACGAGAACGAGATGATCTCACTGCTGGAGGACCACGGGATCGAGCTGGTGGTCCTGGCCGGTTTCCTGAAGATCCTGTCCCCGGATTTCATCCGCCGCTACCCGGAGCGGATCATCAACATTCATCCTTCTCTGATCCCTTCCTTCTGCGGGAAGGGCGCCTATGGACTTCACGTGCATGAGAAGGCCCTCGCCTACGGGGTGAAGGTGACCGGGGCGACGGTCCATTTCGTGAATGAGATCCCCGACGGCGGCCGGATCATCGCCCAGAAGGCGGTGGCCGTAGAGGAGAATGACACACCGGAGACCCTTCAGCGGAGGGTCATGGAGCAGGCGGAGTGGAAGCTCCTGCCCGCTGCCTGTGAGAAGGTATCGGCGAAGATCCGCCGGGAAAGGATGGGGAAATGACCCAGAAGACCACGTATGAGACCAGCGCCCCCGCCGGACGGATGAAGGGAAACCCCTATGTGGGACGGGGGATTCTCCTGGGCATGTCTCCGGACGGCCAGTCCCAGGCGGCCGCTTATTTCATCATGGGCAGGTCTCAGAACAGCCGGAACCGGATTTTCGTGAAGGAAGGGGAGGATCTGAAGATTCTGCCCCATGATCCTTCGAAGGTGGAAGATCCGTCTCTGATCATTTATTATCCTGTCCGGAAGGTGGGACAGGTCCTGATCGTGACGAACGGGGATCAGACCGATACCATCGCGAAGGAGCTGGCTGAGACAGCCTGCTTCGAGGGCGGGTTCGAGAAGGCACTCAGGACCCGGACCTTCGAGCCGGACAGCCCGAACTGGACTCCCAGGATCAGCGGGGCGGCGGATCTGTCCCCGGATGGAAAGGGCGCTTATAAACTCAGCATCCTGAAGAGCGGGGATCCGGAGGGAAGGTCTTCCCGCCGCTTCTTCTTCGAATACGACGCGCGGCCGGGCATCGGCCATTTCATCCATACCTATGTGACAGACGGCGCCCCGCTCCCCACCTTCACGGGAGAACCGGAGCAGGTCGAGATCCCGGGGACCGCGGAAGAGCTGGCGGAGGAGATCTGGAATGCCCTGGACCCGGACAACCGGATCTCTCTGTATGTCCGGTATACCAGGCTCGCGGACGGCCGTTTTACAGACCGTCTGATCAATCGATTCGAGGGCTGAG
>CACZTH010000029.1 GCA_902784035.1 uncultured Eubacteriales bacterium | reverse complement strand
TACCCTGTCCGGCCGGCCCTGTCACCCGGATTTTCGGGGCCGAGGCGGCCGCCTCCCGCCCAGGACCCCGTACTTCCTGCGGATCCGCTCAATCCGCCAGACGAAGGAAGGCCCGAAGACGGCCGAGAAGGCGGCCGCTGTCCCGGCATGGATCAGGTCGTAAGGCACCCCGGTCAGATAGACCGCCCGGAGGGCGTTCAGTGTCAGGGGCTCCGCCCCCGGATAAAGGGAGGAGGTGACCAGGGCCGCCAGGTTCATGATCCCCCCGTAGACCGCGAAGGTGGACAGGAAGGTATAGATTCCCAGGGTCAGGGCCGCAGGGGGGATCTTCTTCCGCCGGACCAGCGGGAGAAGGACCAGGGCGGCCGCCGCGGCCAGGTAGGTCCTCGGCCCATAGGGTTTCCCCGTCCCCGAGGGCACCAGGACATAGGAGAGGAAGGCGACGGCGGCGGCCGCTGCGGTCAGGAGGGCCAGCTGACCCACCGCCTGGCGGGCCTTTCCTTCCTTCTTCTCCTTCTCCTGGAAAAGCCGGCTGCCAGGGTCCGCCCGCTGGAAGAGGAGGCCCGCCAGGAAGGCCAGGAGGCCCCAGCTGAACATCTGCCAGGGGGTCCAGGGGCCCTGGCCCATATAGAAATTGCAGACGAACCGGGCCAGGGCCCCGATCAGAAATCCCGGCTCCGGCCCCAGCGCCGCCCCCCAGAGGATAACCAGGGCAGTCCCCGCCTGGATGGGGACCGTAGCGTGAAAGAAGACATGGACCAGAACCGTCAGGGCCGTGAGGAGGGCGATCAAAGCGATGTCTCTCGCCTTCGGCTGTCTTCGCTCCAGCCGGATCAGGAAGACGGCGATGGCGCCCAGGATCATGGCCAGGCTGACCCCCATGTAGAGGAAGGTGGTTCGATCACTCATGGCTGCTCTCCCCGGCATTCTCCTGGGCGCTGACAGCGCGGACCGCATGGTCCGCGGCCTCCTCCCAGGTCAGGACGTCCGGGAACCAGTCCCGGACCAGGAGGCTGGCTTCCGTCGTATAGAAGCGGCTGCTCCTGAAGAACGTCCTGGTATCGGCCTCCCCCACCGCCGCGCCGTCGAAGAGAAGGGCGCACCGGTCCGCTGTCCGGGCGCAGAAGGCCAGATCATGGGTCACCAGGAGGATGGTCATGCCCGATGCCGCAAGCCGCCGGAGGTCCCCGGACAGCCTCCCCTTAAAGAAGGAATCCAGTCCCTTCACCGGCTCGTCCAGGAGCAGGACCTCCGGCTCCAGGAGCAGGACCTTCGCCAGGGCCAGCCGCTGCCTCTCCCCGCCGGACAGGTCATAGGGGTGGACCTTCCTGAGTCCCATGAGGTCCATTTCCCTGAGCATCTCCTCGATCCGCCGGACCTTCTCCTCATCGGCCAGTTTCTCATAGACCAGGGCTTCCGCCAGCTCCTCCTCCACCGAGATCTCCGTGAAAAGGCTGAGGGGGTCCTGGGGAACAGCTAAAGTCCTCCCCGTCACCTGAATCTTTCCCTTTTCCGGCTTTTCCAGCCCCAGAACCAGGCGAAGAAAGGTGGTCTTCCCCGCTCCGTTTCCGCCCAGGAGCCCGTAGATCTTCCCTTTTTCCGCCCGCAGATCCAGGCCCTCCAGGACCGGCCGTCCGCCGGGATACCAGAAGGTCAGTCCCCGGGCCTCGATGGCCGGCCTGGCGCCTTCCTCGCCCAGAGCAGCTCCCGCCGCCGGCGCGGCGTCCGGGATGGCAGCCGGCACAGCGCCCGGAGCGCCTGGCTCCCCCAGTCTCTTTCCAAGCCAGACCCGGCCCGTCCGAATGGTATAGGGGAGGTCGTTCATGGACTCCCCCCAGGCAGCGGCGCAGGCCCCGCAGATCCTCGCCGTATCCGGCAGAGCCGCCTCCATGGCCGTGCCCGAAACGGCGTCCGACATCTGTCCAGGCGGAACGAAGGCCTGTTTTCTGCCTCGGTCCAGGACCAGGACCTGGTCCGCCATCTCGAACAGTCCGCCCAGCCGGTGCTCCGAGATCAGGACCGCCGTCCCCAGCTCCCGATTCACCCGGAAGATGGCCTGAAGGAAATTCCGGGCCGCCACAGGATCCAGCTGGGACGTCGGCTCATCTAACAGGAGCAGACGGGGCCCCATAGCCATCACGGAGGCCAGGCTCAGGATCTGCTTCTGTCCCCCCGACAGCTGGTCTGTCCCCCGCCGGTACCAGCTCCCGATCCCGAAGAAGGAAGCCATCTCCGCGGTCCGCCGGCGGATCTCCGCCGGCGGCGTTCCCAGGTTCTCCAGACCGAAAGCAAGCTCGTGCCAGACCCGGTCCGTCACGATCTGGTCCTCCGGATCCTGCCGGACCAGACCCACCAGCCGGGCGCTGTCCCGGGGGGAAAGGTCCTGGACCGGCTGGCCCAGCAGGCGGACCTCTCCGGAGACCGTGCCCACCGGGGCTGTTTCCCGCTTCAGAAGCCGGAGCAGACTGGTCTTTCCGGATCCCGAGGCTCCGCAGAGAAGGACGAAAGCCCCCTCCCCCATGGTGAAGGAGACCCCGTCCAGGGCCGGTCTCTCCTGGCCCGGGTAGGTGAACGTCAGGTCCCGAACATCCAGAAGTGTTTTCATGCCTCCTCCTTCCTGATGAGCTCTCCCCGTCCCAGGGGCGGCAATAGAGCGGCACCGGTGAGCCCGAGATAGGTGACAGCGGCGGCTGGTCCGAGGCTCCCGCCGGGGGCCAGCTGGAGGACCGGATAATAGAGGGCCCGGTAGGACCCGGTGAGGATCCCCGCCAGGACCAGAGCCCCGGCTCCCGCGAAAGCCAGGCAGAGAAGCCCATCCGTCCTGCGGAAACGGAAGAGCTGGAAGCTGGTCCGTCCCGGCAGCCCATAGCCCCGGGCCGTCATGGCGTCCGCGGTCTCCAGCGATGACTCCAGGGACCAGGAAAGAAGGATGGACAGCGATTTCCCGAACTGGCGGAAGGCGGTGACAGGTCCCCCGCCGGTCCGCCCCAGGCACCGCTGCCCCTCCCGGATGGCCTCCGACCGCCGGCGGAGAAGGGGAATGTAGCGGAAGATCATGGAAAAGGTCAGGCCCAGGACCCGGGCGTGACGGCTGAACAGGGCAACCAGCTTCTCCTGGCTGAACAGGATCCCCATATTCAGAAACCAGATGATCACAGAAGAGAGCAGAGTCGCCGCGGCCAGCCCATACAGGAGGGCCTCCAGGGTCAGGACCTGGCCGAAGGCATGGACCAGGACCGTGTTCCCCTTATGAGTGAACAGAAGGTTGAGGACGCTCATCAAGAAATAGACCGGCACGCTGACCCGAAGATCCCGGACCGCGCCCGCCCGGCCCTCCAGCCTGTAGGACAGGAGCCGGCTGAAGACCGCGGTGACCAGAAGGTAGACCGGGGACAGACTGACCATGGCGCAGCCGATGACCAGAACGAAATACAGGAAGCAGGTCCAGGGGTGAACGTCTTCCAGGATGCTTTTGTTCATGCCTTCTTCCATCGCGGTGCCTCCCTTCTTCCCACTATGATACTCCCTGCATTATATATGAAAAAAGCGGAGCCGCCATCGGCAGCCCCGCCCATTTTTCATGTCCGTTCAGACCAGCTCCAGGAAAACGGTCTCCGCATTATCGCCTCTGCGGGGTCCCAGCTTCAGGATCCTGGTATATCCGCCATTCCGCTCCGCGTATCTCGGCGCGATCTCGTCGAAAAGCTTGGTCACGACATCCTCGTCGTAAACGAAGCTCAGCACCTGCCTTCTGGCGTGGAGGTCTCCACGCTTGGCCAGGGTGATCATCTTCTCCGCCGCACGGCCGGCTTCCTTCGCTCTCATGTCTGTGGTGGAGATCCGTTCTTCTCTGAACAGGTCGGTGACCAGATTCCTCAGCATCGCCTTCCTGTGAGCGGAATCTCTGCCCAGCTTCTTATATCCCGGCATTTTCTGCTCCTTTCCCGTGTATGTTACTCGTCGCTGGGCTTCAGTCCCAGGCCCAGCTCAGCGAGTTTATTCTTCACTTCTTCCAGAGACTTCTTCCCCAGGTTCCGGAACTTCATCATGTCCTCTTCCGTCTTCTCGGTCAGCTCTTCCACCGTATTGATGTTCGCCCGCTTCAGACAGTTATAGGACCTGACGGAGAGCTCCAGCTCCTCGATGGTCATCTCCAGCGCCCGTTCTTTCTGATCCTCTTCCTTCTCGACCATGATCTCCATGTCATCGGTGGACTCACTGAGTCCGATGAAGAGGTTCAGATGCTCCTGCATGATCTTGGCGCCGATGGATACGCCCTCCTCGGGGGAGACAGACCCATCCGTCCAGATCTCGAGGATCAGCTTGTCATAGTCGGTTTTTCCACCCACCCGGGTATTTTCGATGGTGTAATTCACCTTCCGGACGGGGGTGTAGATGGAGTCCACGGGGATCACGGAGATCGGCGTGTTCTCCGTCTTGTTCTGCTCGGCGGGGACATATCCCATTCCCTTGCCGATGTTGATCTCCATAACGAGAGTGGCGTTCTCCTCCAGCGTGGCGATGTGAAGATCCGGATTGAAGATCTGGATGTCGGAGCCGCCGACGATATCAGCCGCCGTCACTTCCTTCGGACCGACCGCGTTGATGATGGCACGGGCCGTATCATCCCCGGTCAGCCGGACCGCCAGTTTCTTCAGATTCAGAATGATCTCAGTCACGTCTTCCTTCACGCCGGGAATCGTCGAGAACTCATGGAGGATCCCGTCGATCTTCACGGAGGTCACTGCCGCGCCGGGGAGGCTGCTGAGGAGGATCCTCCTCATGCTGTTCCCCAGGGTCAGTCCGTACCCTCTCTCAAGGGGCTCCACGACGAACTTTCCATAGCAGCCGTCTTCACTGATCTCTTTGCTAATCGTGGGCTTTTCGAAATCTATCACTAAAAACCTCCTTTGTTCCAAATACTATAACGCTACGCTATATTATTTGGAATACAGCTCGACGATCAAATGCTCCTCGATGGGCGTATCGATGTCTCCTCTTTCAGGACGTTTCAGGACTTCGCCCTTCAGCTTGTCTCTGTCGACGGAAAGCCAGGCGGGGATGCCGACCTGCATCTCCTTAATCTCCTTAAACTTGGGAGAGCTCTGGCTCTTCTCCTTCACAGCGATCACGTCGCCGGGCTTAACCTGGTAGGAGGGGATGTTGACTTTCTTGCCATTCACGGTGTAGTGGCTGTGGGTCACCAGCTGACGGGCCTCTCTTCTGGTCGTGGCCAGACCCATACGGTAGACCACATTGTCCAGACGGGACTCCAGCATGACCAGCAGGTTCTCACCGGTGATGCCCTTCATCTTCACGGCCTTCTCGAAGTAGGTCCGGAAGGGCTTCTCCTGCACGCCGTAGATGAACTTGGCGCGCTGCTTCTCCCGCAGCTGAATGCCGTACTCGCTCATCTTACCGCGGCGGCGGTTCGGGGTCCGCTTGGACTCTTTAAAAACACCCAGGTGAGACGGGTCGATGTCCAGGGACCGGCATCTCTTCAGGATAGGATCTCTATTAACTGCCATTCTTCTGCTCCTCCCTTCCGTCAGACTCTTCTTCTCTTAGGAGGTCTGCATCCATTATGCGGAATCGGCGTGATGTCCTTAATCATCGTGATCTCCAGGCCGGCAGCCTGCAGCGCTCTGATCGCGGCTTCTCTTCCGGATCCAGGTCCCTTGACGTAAACTTCAACGGTCTTCAGGCCATGCTCCATGGCGGCCTTCGTGGCGGTCTCCGCGGCCATCTGGGCGGCGAAGGGGGTGGACTTCTTCGATCCGCGGAAACCGAGAGAGCCGGCGCTGGACCAGGACAGGGCGTTGCCGTCCATGTCGGTCAGCGTGACCAATGTATTATTAAAGGTGGACTGGATATGGGCCTGGCCTTTCGCCACATTCTTACGCTGGATCTTCTTCTTTCTCACAGCGCTCTTCTGATTCTTAGCCATTTATCTCCCTCCCTCCTTCTTCTTTCTGCCAACAGTCTTCTTCGGTCCCTTCCGGGTCCGGGCATTCGTCTTGGTCTTCTGTCCTCTGACAGGCAGGCCTCTTCTGTGGCGGATGCCTCTGTAGCTTCCGATCTCCATGAGACGCTTGATGTTCATAGAGGTCTCTCTGCGCAGATCACCTTCGACCATGTACTCTTCGTCGATGATCCGGCGGATCTTACCAGCCTCGTCCTCGGTGAGGTCTTTCACTCTGGTATCGGGGTTGACCCCGGCCTTCGCCAGGATCTCCTTCGCTGATGTCCTGCCAATCCCATAGATGTAAGTGAGCCCGATCTCGACTCTCTTATCTCTGGGCAGGTCAACACCGGCAATACGAGCCATATGCTACTCCTTCTCCTATCTTCCGTCACCACTCCGGGAGTGATATAGACAGGTGTTCTATTAAAACATGGAAAGTGCCGCAGCCCCGGCGCAGCGGTCTTAAAAAAATATTAATTGTGTAACTTAGTTATTTTAGCACGGTCCACACGACAATGCCAGCTTTTTTTCAGCGATTTTACTCGCAGATTCAGCCCTGTCTCTGCTTGTGCTTGGGGTTCTCGCAGATGACCATCACCTTGCCGTGACGCTTGATGACCTTGCACTTCTCACAGATCGGTTTTACGGAAGCTCTGACTTTCATTTCTTAACCTCTCTCTCTCCAGGTGATCCGGCCCCGGGTCAGGTCATAGGGGGAAAGTTCCACCTTCACCTTATCTCCCGGGAGGATCCTGATGTAGTTCATTCTGATCTTTCCCGAAATATGCGCGAGCACTTCGAACCCATTATCGAGCCTGACCTTAAACATCGCATTCGGCTGAGCGTCGACAACGGTTCCCGTCGTCTCGATGACGTCTTTTTTCGCCATAAATGACACCTCTACTGTACCAGTGTGATAAGTTCCGGCTCACCCTCCGTGATGATCACAGAGTTCTCATAGTGGGCGGCCAGCTTGCCGTCCTCGGTGACCACGGTCCAGTCGTTCGGCATGGTATAGCAGTCATAACTGCCTTCCGTGATCATGGGTTCGATGGCAAAGACCATGCCCGGCGCGATCCGGGGGCCCTTGCCCGGTTTCCCGTAATTGGGGATCTGAGGATCTTCATGCATCTCACGCCCCACACCGTGGCCCACATAATCCCGAATCACGCCGAAGCCCTCAGCTTCCGCCTTCTCCTGGATGGCGTGGGAAATATCGGACAGCCGGTGGCCGGGCTTCGCGAACTGAACGCCCGCGAAGAAACTGGCCTCCGTCGCCTCAATCAGGTGACGGGCGGTGTCGGAGATCTCGCCGACAGCGTAGGTCCGGGCGGCGTCACTGACGTAACCCCTATAGGTCGCGCCGGTGTCCACCGAGACGATGTCCCCTTCCCGCAGGATCTTATGCTTGGAGGGGATGCCGTGGACGACTTCCTCGTTCACGGACACGCAGGCAGCCGCGGGGAACCCGCCGTAGCCCTTGAAGGTCGGGGTCATGCCGTTCTTATGGATGATGTCCTCCACGAACCGGTCCACGTCCCAGGTGGACATGCCCGGTTTGATGAAGTCCTTCAGGTCCCTCAGGATGGTGCCCGTGACCTTCGCCGCGGTCCGCATGATGTCGAGTTCTTCTTCCGACTTGATGATGATCATGCGTTCGCCTCCAGTGCGTCCACGATAGACTGGAAGGTGTCCTCAGCCGACTGGGCGCCGTCGATGTTGGACAGGCAGCCCTTCTTCTGATAGTAGTCGGTCAGCGGCCGGGTCTGCTTGTCGTAGACCGCGATCCGGTTCCTGGCCGTTTCTTCATTATCGTCGGGCCGCTGGAAAAGCTCGCCGCCGCAGATGTCACAGACGCCCTCTTTCTTCGGGGGCATGGACACGATGTGGAAGCTGGCGCCGCAGTTCCGGCAGACCCGCCGGCCGGTCAGCCGGGGCATCAGCACCTCAGGGCTGACCTCCAGGTTGATGACCGTGGTCAGCTTCTGGCCATGGGCCGCCAGGAACTCATCCAGCTTCTCGGCCTGAAAGACAGTGCGGGGGAAGCCATCCAGGATGAAGCCCTTCTGGCAGTCATCCTTCAGGAGACGATCCGTGGCGATCTCCACCACCAGGTCATCGGGGACCAGCTCGCCCTTCGAGATGTAGGCCTGGGCCTTCTTTCCCAGCTCAGTGCCGTTCTTGATGTTCTCTCTGAAGATATCTCCGGTAGAGATATGCGGGATGTCATATTTCTCTACCATCCGGACAGCCTGGGTGCCCTTTCCGGCGCCCGGCGGCCCGAGCAAAATCGTTCTGATCATTTCAAGCCCCCGTTCTCACTTCAGGAATCCCTGATAATTCCGGACCAGCATCTGGTTCTCCAGCTGCTGCATGGTGTCCAGCGCGACACCGACCAGGATCAGGAGAGAGGTACCGCCGAAAGCGATATTCAATCCGGAATACTGGGAGACGACGGTCGGCAGCGTGGCGATGGCCGCCAGGAAAAGGGCGCCGACGATCGAAAGTCTGGACATGACCTTTGTCAAATAATCCACGGTGGCGCGTCCCGGACGGATGCCGGGGATGAAGCCGCCGTTCTGCTTCAAATTATTCGCCACTTCCAGCGGGTTGAAGGTGATCGCCGTATAGAAGTAGTTGAAAAAGATAATCAGCACCACGTTCAGGATGCCATAGACCCAGACGCCCGGGCTCCCGGCCGGCGACAGGTACTTCTCCACGAAGGTCTGAAAACCAGAGCCCGGGAAGAAATAGGAGATCACCAGAGGGAACTGGAGGAGCGAGATGGAAAAGATGATGGGCATGACGCCAGCCTGATTCACCTTCAGGGGAATGTGGGTGGACTGTCCGCCGTACATCTTCCTGCCGACCACGCGCTTGGCGTACTGGACCGGGATCCTCCGGGTGCCCTGCTGGATGGCGATGACGCCAGCCACCACAGCGACCGCGAGGATGATCAGCACGATCAGGGTCACACCGGACACCTGTCCGCCGGACACCCTGGTCTGGATGCTCTGGATCTGGCTCGGGATCCGGGCGACGATGCCGCCGAAGATCAGGAGGGAGATGCCGTTTCCGACGCCGTACTCATTAATCTGCTCACCCAGCCACATCAGGAAGGTCGCGCCCGCCGTCAGGATCAGGGTGATCACGATGTAATTCAGCCAGTTCTGATTGATCAGGGCCTGACGGAAAAGGCCGAAGGTGAGGCCGAATGCCTGAATCAGGGCGAGGACGACGGAAACGTTCCTCGTGATCTGATTCATTTTCTTCCGGCCCTCCATGCCTTCCTTCGCCAGCTGTTCGAAATAAGGGAACGCCACGGTCAGGAGCTGGATGATAATGCTGGCCGTGATGTAAGGGGTCACGCCCAGCGCGAAAATGGTGAAATTACTGAAGGATCCTCCCGAAAACAGGTTAAACAGTTCCAGAAGTCCCATCCCGTTGCTGGAGAACAGCTGACTCAGCGTCTCCCTGTTCACGCCGGGGACCAGGATGTTGGACCCCAGACGGAACACGATCAGCATCAGAATCGTAAAAATGAATTTCTTACGGAGTTCCGGGACTTTCAGGGCCTCCGAAACCTTTTTCAGAAGCTCCATTTAGATCACCTCGGCCTTGCCGCCAGCCTTCTCGATCTTCTCCTGAGCGGTCTTCGTGAACTTGGCCGCCTTCACGGTCAGGCTCTTCGTGAGTTCACCGTCGCCCAGGACCTTCACGCCGTCAAGGAGCTTCTTCACGACGCCGGTCTCAACCAGCAGCTCCGGGGTCACCTCGGTGCCCGCCTCGAACCGCTCCAGGTCCTTCACGTTCACCACCGCGTACTCCGTGCCAAAAATGTTAGTGAATCCGCGCTTCGGCAGACGCCGGTACAGGGGCATCTGGCCGCCTTCGAAGCCCAGACGGACGCCGCCGCCGCTTCTGGACTTCTGGCCGTTCATACCTCTGCCGGAGGTCTTGCCCTGGCCGGTCGCGGTTCCTCTGCCTCTCCTCTTCCGGTTCTTGGAGGAGCCGGCAGGTGCTTTCAGTTCATGCAGTTTCATAATATCGCACCTCCTGGCTTTACAGTTCTTCGACCGTCAGAAGATGGGAGACTTTCTCCACAGCGCCGCGGGTCTCGGGGGTATCTCCGAGTTCGACGGTCTGGTGCATCTTCTTCAGCCCCAGAGCTTCGACGATCTTCTTCTGCTTCGGGGAAGCGCCGATGACGCTCTTCGTCAAAGTGATCTTGAGTTTCTTATCTGCCATTCTGCTTGCCTCCTTATCCGATGACCTCTTCAGGCTTCAGCCCTCTGAGCTTCGCGACGGACTCCACCGTCTTCAGGTTGCGAAGCGCGTCCATCGTCGCCAGGGCGATGTTGCCGGCGTTGCCGGAGCCAACGGACTTGCAGCGAACGTCCTTCAGGCCGCAGGCCTCGAGCACCGTACGGGCGGAGGAACCGGCCAGAACACCAGTACCTTCGGGAGCCCTCATCAGGAGGACCTTCGCGGCGCCGAACTCGCCCACGTTGGAATGAGGAACAGAAGTCCCCACCCGCGGAACGTAGATCAGGTCTTTCTTAGCGTCTTCCGTCGCCTTCCGGACAGCCTCGGGGATCTCAGCGGCCTTACCCAGGCCCACGCCGACGTAGCCGTTGTGGTCTCCGACCACGACGGTGACAGAGAACCTCATGTTCTTGCCGCCCTTAACCGTCTTGGCGACCCGGCGGATGCTGATGATCGTTTCTGTCAGGTCCAGCTTGGAAGCATCGATTCTATTAACCATTCTCTTTCCTCCCCGTTAGAATTTCAGTCCGCCTTCACGGGCGCCCTCAGCCAGCTCACGGATCCTTCCGTGATACAGGAATCCTCCTCTGTCAAAAGCCACAGTGTCGATCCCAGCAGCCAGCGCCTTCTTCGCGACAGCTTCTCCGACCTTCCGGGCAGCTTCCTTATTTCCGCCGTGCTCGATCTCCGCTTTCACATCCTTATCCAGGGTGGACGCGGCGACCAGCGTCTTCTGGTTCACATCGTCGATGATCTGACAAAAGATATTCTTATTCGATCTGAACACGCACAGTCTGGGCTTTTCAGGAGTTCCGGACAGGGTCTCTCTTACGCGGGCATGTCTCTTCAGGCGCTGCTCGTTTTTCGTCAATTTTGCCATGTTTACACTCCCCTTCTATTACTTAGCCCCGGTCTTGCCTTCTTTTCTGCGGATATGCTCGCCGTCATAGCGAATCCCCTTCCCCTTATAGGGTTCGGGCGGTCTCCAGCGGCGGATGTTCGCAGCATAGTTGCCGACCTGAGCATTGTCGATGCCCTTCACGATGATGGTGTTGGCATCCGGAGTCTCGGTCTCGATCCCTTCAGGATCATCCATGTTCACGTCGTGGGAATAGCCCAGGTGCATGACCAGGGTCTTGCCCTTCTTCTCGACTCTGTAACCGACGCCCTCCACGACAAGCTTCTTGGAGAAGCCTTCGGTGACGCCCTTTACCATGTTAGCCAGCAGGGCCCTCATCAGACCATGCTGGGACTTATTTCCCTTATCCTCACCGGATCTCTTCAGGACGACCTCATTGTCCTGGACCTCGACGGAAATGCGGCTGTCCAGCTCCTGGGTCAGCTCGCCCTTCGGGCCCTTCACCTTCAAGAGATTGCCATCCACTGTGACTTCGACACCGGCAGGGAGGGCTACAGGCTTATTG
>CACZTH010000028.1 GCA_902784035.1 uncultured Eubacteriales bacterium | reverse complement strand
CTCTAATCATTTTACACGAGCCTCAATGGCTTTTCTACTATTCACTTTTGCGAACAATATTGTACTCTATCAGGAGTTATCTTCTTTTGAACGTTCTTTCTTAATAATAAATATCGCAACCGAAAAGACCCGCTGTCCTGGCGGGTCTTTTCGGTTTTCTGATTCTCTTTTCGAATCTATTTCGAATCTATGGGACAGATACTATCCGACGGCGGAAAACGCGGGGGAGCTCTCTCCCGGAACCTCCGTCAGCCCAGAAGCTCCCCGAAGCCGAAACGGAGACTTTCCCGCTGATGGCAGTCGCTGGACAGGACTACCGGGCAGCCCGCGTCCACGATCTCCCGAAGGAGAAAGGGCGCCGGATAGGGCCGGTCGGTGCAGCCCTTCGCCATACCGCCGGTGTTGATTTCGAAGACCGGGAGAGGCCCCTCCCCCAGCAGATCCCGGACCGCGGGCCGGGGAAAGCGGGGCCGGCTCAGAATCCGTCGAACCGCCGAAAGGGCCGCCTTCCGGTACCAGTCCGCTCCCTCATCGAAGCACCGACCGTTCCGGTTGAATTTCGTCACCAGATCCAGGTGACCGACCAGGTCCGCCCCGGTCCGCTCCAGAACCTGGCCCTCTGTCTCATAATAGCATTCCACATACTTCCGCCAGCTGCCGCCGAAGTACTTCTCCACCCCTTCCGCGGCCGCCTCATAGCTGTCATCCACGGAAAGGAAGTCGCCCGGGACCTCCACATAATGGACAGAGCCGATCTCATAGTCGAAGGGATGAAGATGGTTTTCATTGAAAAAGTCCCGCTCCATACCGATCCGGATATCCAGCCGGCGCCGGTACTTCTCCTTCAGGGCCTGGAGAATCCGCCAGTAGGCGTCCTCCCCTTCCTCGGTCATGCAGCAGTCCAGATCATGGAGACAGTAGCCGTGACCCGAAAAGCCCAGAACCCGGAAATCTGCCTGAACGGCGGCCAGGACCATCTCTTCAGGCTCATCCCTGCCGTCGCACAGACAGGTGTGGGTGTGGAGATTGATGTCCCCCGCGGGATTCAGGAGCCTGGCGCCCCGCAGGATATCTCTGTATTCGCTGAGAAATCTCATGTTCCTTCCCTCTGCCGGACTGATTCCGGCGCGCCGAAGGCGGCTTTCGCGGGCCGAAAACTTCCTCCGCCCGCCTGTTCTCTCGCTCCAGGACGGCGGAGGACACGCCTCCCTGCCTGGCGCCGATCAGAAAAACGCGCCGGGCCAGCCGGCGCGTCTCGGTCATCTCTTCATCGATTGCCTGTCATATGCTCCTGCTTGACCTTATGATCGATCACATGGCGAGAGGCAAGCTCCTTCCGGACGTCCTCGACGGAAATGCCCATCTGGACCATCATGACCAGGACGTGGTAGGCCAGGTCCGCGATCTCGTAGATGGTCTCGGGCTTATCGTCCGCTTTCGACGCGATGATAACCTCGGTGCTCTCCTCCCCCACCTTCTTCAGGATCTTATCGATTCCCTTTTCGAAGAGGTAAGAAGTATAGGAGCCTTCCGGCATCTCTTCCTTCCGGCCCTCCAGGAGCCGGTAGAGCTCTTCCAGGGAGAAACCGTCCTTCTCCGGACCGTCCACCTCCCCGTAGAGGGGATACTCGAAGCAGGAATCAGTGCCCAGGTGGCAGGCCGGGCCGTCCTTCTCCACCAGAACCACCAGGGCGTCCCGGTCGCAGTCAGCGATCACGCTCTGCACGTGCTGGTAGTTTCCGGAGGTCTCCCCCTTATGCCAGAGCTCCTGGCGGGACCGGGACCAGAAGACGGTCTCCCGCGTCTTCAGGGTCAGCGCCAGGCTCTCCCGGTTCATATAGGCCAGAGTCAGGACCCGCTTGGTAACGGCGTCCTGGACCACAGCGGGGACCAGCCCCCGGTCATCGAATCTGATCTCATCGATGGTGATGGGTTTCGTTTCTGCCATATCACATTCTTAAGGGAAGGACATCGGCCCTTCCCTTTCTTCCTTTCCTTCATGAAACGCGTCCTCTGCCAGCCCGCGGGGAAAGCCAGGACCCTCCGCGTGGTCACAGCCGGACGTTCACGCCTGCCGCCGCCAGTTCCTTCTTCAGATCACGGATATCCACCTCGCCGAAGTGGAAGATGGAGGCTGCCAGCCCCGCGTCGATCTCCGGCACTTTCTGGAAGAGGTCAACGAAGTCCTGAATGGACCCCGCGCCGCCGGAGGCGATGACGGGCACGTTCACCCGGGATACCACTTCCTGCAGGAGGGGAATGTCAAACCCCTTCTTCACCCCGTCGGTATCCATGGAATTCACTACCACTTCCCCGGCGCCGGCCTTCACACAGCGCTCGATCCAGCTCAGCGCCTCCATGCCGGTGTTGTCCCGGCCGCCCCGGCTTAAGACCCGGTAGGTCCCATCCACCAGGGACACATCCACCGAGAGAACCACACACTGGCTGCCGTAGAGCTCCGCGGCCTCAGGAATCAGATCCGGATTCGCGATGGCGCCGGAATTCACGGACACCTTATCGGCCCCGCACTTCAGAACCCGTTCGAAATCCGCCGCCGTGCTGATGCCGCCCCCCACACAGAGGGGGATGAACACGGTGGACGCCGCCTCGGTCAGAATGTCAGTGAAGAGCTTCCTGCCCTCGGCGGACGCCGTGATGTCGTAGAAGACCAGCTCGTCCGCGCCGCCGTCACTGTACTTCTTCGCCAGGTCCACCGGCGAGGACACATCGGCCAGGCCCTTATAATTCACGCCCTTCACGACCCGTCCGTCCTTCACGTCCAGACATGGGATGATCCGTTTCGTTATCATATTATTTCTCCGTTTCGCTATTCAGCGAACGTCTCGATCACCTCTCGAAGATCCAGGGCCCCGTTATACAGGGCGCGGCCGATGATGGCCCCTGTCACCCCGATATCCGCCAGGGCGTGCAGATCCTCCATGCTGGAGATCCCGCCGGAGGCGATGATGTCTACATAATCGCCATAGTCCTGGACCAGCTTTCTGTACAGCTGCAGGTTGGTGCCCTTCATGGCTCCGTCCCGCGCGATATCCGTGCAGATCACGGTGTCGATGCCGTCCGTCATCAATTCCTTCAGGAGGTCGTCCACGGTCACGTCAGTGACCTCCGTCCAGCCGCTCACAGCGACCTTCGCCCCCACGATATCTATGCCCACCGCTACGTTGTCCCCGTGCTTACGGATCATCCGGGCGGTGAATTCCGGGTCCTTCACGGCCATCGTGCCGAGGATGACCCGAAGAGCGCCGATGGTGGCATATTCCTTCACGATGGCCTCGCTCCGGATGCCGCCGCCGATCTCTACCTTCAGGGAAGTGCTGTCAATAATGTCTGCCACAGCGGCGAAATTCGGCTGAGACCCGTCGATCGCGCCGTCCAGGTCCACCACATGAAGGTATTCCGCCCCCGCGTCTTCGAATTCCCTGGCCACGGCGAGAGGCTCCTCGCTGTAGACCGTTTCCTTGCTGTAGTCCCCCTGTAGCAGACGGACCACATTACCGCCTCTCAGGTCAATGGCAGGAAAAATTTTCATAAGACAGACCCTCCCTCGCGTCCCCGCGAAGGGACGCCTCACATCTCACAAAACGCTCGTAATATGTTCAATCCGATCTCCCCGGATTTCTCGGGGTGGAATTGAAGCCCATATACATTGCCTCTGGCCACGGCAGCCGTCACGTCTGCCCCATACTCCGTCACCGCGATGACATCCCGGTCACACTCCGTCCCGCAGAAGCTGTGTACGAAATAAACGTGGTCGCCCTCCTTCACATAGCGGAAAATGGGATCCTTCGGCCGGTCCTTCGGGAACTTCAGCGCGTTCCAGCCGATCTGAGGGATCTTCAGCCCCGCGGGGATCACAGATGACAGCGGCGCCACGGTCCCGGGGATCAGCCCCAGTCCCTGGTGCTCCCCGAATTCCAGGCTCCGCTCGAACAGAAGCTGCATGCCCAGGCAGATCCCCACCAGGGGCTTGCCCGACCGCGCCTGCTCCAGCACCACCTGATCCAGCCCCGTCTCCCGGAGCTTGTCCGCGGCGTCCCCGAAAGCGCCCACCCCCGGCAGGACCACCCGGTCCGCGGCGGCGATCACATCCGGATCCCCGGTCAGCTGAACCTCCTGGCCGATGCGGGAGAAGGAGCACATCAGGGAAAAGATATTCCCTACTCCGTAATCAATAATGGCAATCACAGACACCTCACCTTCTGCAGGCCAGGGGCCTGCTTCCATCGAAAACTGCTGTCCGGACGCCGGCTCCCCTCTGCCAAAGGCGAGACTGTACACGTCCTCATTCTACAAAAAAACCAGACTTTTTTCAAGGCTGCCTCCCTGCAGGAAGCCCTTCGTCGCAGCCTCCCTACAGGAGCCCTTTCGTCGAAGGGACCTGGTCCTCTCTGCCGGGCTGGATCCGGCATGCCTGGGCCATCACGCGTCCGAAGCTTTTAAACATGGCTTCGATCACATGGTGGGTATTCTCCCCGGAAAACTCGTGGAAGTGAAGGGTCACCCCCGCGGTCCGGACGAAGGCCAGGAAGAATTCCTTCACCAGCTCCGTATCGAAGGTCCCCACCTTCGCCTGAGGCATCTCCACGCCGAAGCCCAGGCAGGACCGGCCGGAGATATCCACGGCGCAGAGCATGAGCACTTCATCCATGGGCAGGGTCATGTCCCCATAACGGGTGATCCCCCGCTTATCCCCCAGGGCCTCCCGGAAGGCCTGGCCCAGGGCGATCCCGATGTCCTCCGCGCTGTGGTGGTCATCCACCTCGATGTCCCCGTGACAGACCAGATCCAGGCCGAAGCCGCCGTGACGGGCGAATAGGGTCAGCATGTGGTCCAGGAAGCCAATCCCCGTGTCGATCCGGGCCTCCCCGCCCTCCAGGGTCAGGGTCAGCCGGATCTGGGTCTCCGCCGTCTTCCGTTCGATCATCGCTGTCCTCATCCTACGCCTCCTTTCCGGCCAGGATCTCCCCGACCGCCTGGATCAGGGCATCCATTTCCTGATCCGTCCCGATGGTAATCCGGTTATAGTCCCGGATCTCCTCCTGATCGAAGTGGCGGACCAGAATCTTCCGGTCCCGGAGAGCCTGGTAGAGGTCTCCGCCGGCCATCCTGTCCGTCCGGACGAACAGGAAGTTGGCCTGGGAAGGCACCACCTGGAAGCCCATCTCCTTCAGGGCCGCCGCCGTCCGCTCCCGGGTCTTCATGATCCTCCGGCAATTGGCCTGGTAGTAGTCTTCCTCAGCCAGAGCCGCCGCCCCCGCCGCCTGGGTCAGAGAATTGACATTATAGGGGTTGGTGGCGTATTTCAGCCGCTCCAGGTCCTGGATCAGGCCGCGGTCCCCGATGGCGAAACCCAGCCGGGCACCGGCCAGGCTCCGGGACTTGGAGAAGGTCATGGTCACCAGGAGATTGGGGTACTCCTTCGTCAGGGGGACAGAGGAGGCGCCGCCGAAATCCACATAAGCCTCATCGATCAGGACCACATGGTCCTCGTTATGCCGGAGGATCTCCTCGATCTCCGGGAGGGACAGGGTCCGTCCGGTAGGGGCGTTGGGATTGGCCAGCACGACCAGTCTGCCTTTGTCCATGTAATCCCGCGGATCGATGGTCAGGTCCGCCCGAAGAGGGACCTTCACATAGTCCCGCTGGTGGAGATCCGCGAAGACCTGGTAGAAGCCGTAGCTGATGGCGGGAAAGAGAACCCCGTCGCCGCCGAAGGCCTGGAAGGAGAAGTTCAGAATGTCATCAGACCCATTAGAGACATAGACATTCTCCCGGCTGACGCCGTAACGGGCGGCCAGAAGATCCCGGAGCCGCCCCGCCTCCGGGTCATTATACCGACGGAGGCCCGCCGCCAGATCAGGGTCTGTCACCGCCGCCAGGGTCTTCGGGCCCGGCGGATAGGGGGACTCATTCGTGTTGAGCTTGATCAGGTCCTTCACCTTCGGCTGTTCGCCGGGGGTGTAGGGGGTCAGCTTCTGATAGCGTTCTTCCAGGAACCTGCTCATTTCCCGGCCTCCTCTCCGTCCCGGCCGCCGGCGAGGGCGTCCCGCATGGCATTGATCTCCGCCTCCATGAACTGGTAGGAAGCCTTATTGGCGATGAAACGGGCGCTGATGGGAGCGATGACCTCCAGGACTTCCATGTCATTCTCCCGCAAAGTATTGCCCGTCTCCACGATGTCCACGATCACGTCCGACAGGCCCGCGATGGGGGCCAGCTCCACCGACCCGTGGAGCTTGATCATGTCGATCTCCCGCCCCTTCGAGGCGAAGTAGGCGGCCGCGATGTTGGTGAATTTCGACGCCACCCGGAGAGTCCGCTCCGGGTCTTCCCGGTAACCCTTCTTCCCGGCCACGCACATCCGGCACTTCCCGATATCCAGGTCCAGAAGCTCATAGACGTCCGACCCGTACTCCATCAGGATGTCCTTCCCGCAGATGCCCACGTCGGCGGCTCCCCGCTCCACGTACTTCACCACATCAGAGGGCTTGACCTGGAAATACCGGACCCCCTTCTCCGTATTCTCGAAGATCAGCTTCCGGGACCCTTCCCGGATCTCAGGGCACTCATAGCCCGCTTTCTCCAGCATATCGTAGACCTGGTCGCCCAGCCGTCCCTTCGGGAGGGCCACACTGATCATCTGACTCATCTCTTCCCTCCTTCCGGGTTCTTCCCGAAGCGTTCTACCCTTCCGGCCGAAAGCCGGTCCGGCGCCTTCTTCTCCACCAGGACCCGCTCACCGGCCGCCGCGATCTCCCGCGCCCTGGCCGCCACGGCCCGGGGGTCGTCCTCCTCCGTATAGAGCAGAAGGCAGTCCGCGTCCAGCCGGTCCGTCCCGGAAGACAGGCTGTCCAGCTCATCCAGGTAGACCGCGAAGCCCAGCGCCCCGCCCCGCCGGTCCATGCTTGCCATGAGCCGGTCGTACTGGCCGCCGGACAGAACACTCTTCGGGAGGCCTTTGATATAGCCCCGAAGCAGGAGGCCGCTGTAATATTTCATGTTATTCACGATGGAGAAGTCGATCTGGACCTGGCCGCCGTAGCCCGCGTCGCCCAGGATCTCCGCCACCTGACAGAGCTCACCGAGGGATTTCTTTCCCTCCCAGGACAAAGGCAGGCCGCCCAGGCGTTCCCGCACCTCTTCCAGGGGGCCCCGGATCTCCATCAGGGCCTCCACCGCCTCGACCAGCGCGCCCGGCACCCCGCCGGCCTCCGCCGCCCGCCGCAGGTCATGGAGGTTCTTCTCACCGGCGCAGCGGAGCATCTCCTGACGGATCTCCTCATCCTCCACCCCGGACAGAAGATCCATGATGACCCCCATGTGCGAGATCAGAAGGACGAAGTCATCCGAGACCTCGGCCAGGCTGGCCGCCGCCAACATGCTGACTTCGCTGAGCTCCGGGATCCCGATGTCTCCCAGACACTCCAGGCCCGTCTGCAGGATCTCCTTATGGGTCCGGAAGGGCTTCAGGCTCCGGTAAACGTTCTCGCTGTAGAAAACCTTCTGGACGTAGCCCTCGGTATAACGGTAATTCTTCACGATGGACAGGGTCAGGTCCGGCTTCAGGGCCAGCAGCCTGCCGTCGGCATCATTAAAGGTGATGATGCTGTCCGTCTCCAGGAAATCCCTGTGGCGGAGGTAGAGCTCATATTCCTCGAACTTATCCATCTTATATCGGGCATACCCATAGGTCCGGTAG